>NZ_JBGCTX010000093.1:0-7105 GCF_041102755.1 Francisella sp. 19X1-34 | reverse complement strand
CTGCCTTTCAACTTTTAAATAACAACGGTTTAGCTATTTTCAATCTAATTTATATTTTTTGTGCACAGAACCTAGTTAAAAAACCTAACTTATCATATATAATCAATTTTAATATAAATCTTATACGGAAATTTTAATGTTAAATATTAGAAAGCAAAACCCCTTTTTTTTATTGTGTTTTTTCGAGTACTTTGAAAGGTTTGGCTATTATGGATTTAGTTATACATCAATACTATTTTTTATGAGTTCTCATGGTTTTAATTTTACAGAAAAACAAGCAGTTGTATTATTTGGAGCTTTTGCAGCCTTAAGTTATGCTTTTAATGCTGTTGGTGGATATATGGCTGATAAGGTACTAGGTATCAAGAGAACCATGTTTACAGGAGGAGTTCTTTTATTAATTGGCTATGCCATGATAGGTGTAGGGGCATTTGTAGCGTTTAAGGAGCTTATATATATTGCTGTAGCACTAGTTATATTAGGAGCTGCATTATTTAAACCTGCACCAACTAACCTTATCTCCAGAATATATACAGATCATTCAAAAATTGACTCATTATATACGATATTTTATATGTCAATTAACTTAGGTTCGTTGTCGGCATCATTACTAATACCTGTTTTATCGGCAAGATTAGGATATACATTTACATACTTTTTATGTTCTTTTGGTTTTGTAATAGCTATTATAAATACTTTGCTAAGCTATTCGAGTATTAAAGATATTGATAATGGAGTAGGTAGTACAAAATTAGAGGCTAAAACAATTTGTGGTTTTATTATAGGACTTTTAGTAACAATATTTATTTTAAGCTATGTATTAAGACATGGCTATTTATCTACACTTATTCTTTGGGTTGGTGCTATATTTATCTTTTTTATCTTTGCATCACAGATTTTTATTGAAAAAGATTCAATGGCAAAGAAAAAAATTATGGTTGCAATAGTTTTACTTTTCTATGCTGTAATATTTTTTATAATATATCAGCAGAAATTCACTACAGTTTTATTGTTTAATCTTCATCATGTTAATTTACATTTCTTGGGAATGGATGTAAATCCTCAGCAAATTCCAGGAGTATTAGATACACTTGGAGTTATTATATTTTCACCAATATTAGCTTTAATATATACAAAGCTAAAAGATAGAGACCTTTGTCTGCCACATAAATTTGCGCTTGGTTTATTTTTATGTGGTTTAGCATATGGGACTATGTATTTGGCTTGTATACTTAATGCTCCAACTGCAAAAATAAGTATTTGGTGGGAAGTTTTATCTATTACAGTATTTTTTGCATCTGCAGAGTTACTTATTAGTGCTTTAGGATTAGCACTAATGGCTAAACTTTTACCAAGAAGAATCATGGGCTTTGCAATGGGAACTTGGTTTGTCACATCTGCTATAGGTATCAAGTTAGGTACTATGATTGCAGGGTATGTGAGTAGTGGTGTGAAATATAACACTAAAGTAGGCTTTGATACGCAAATGACTATTAGTAGTTATTATAGTTATCAGCATTTATTTGCAATGATATCAATAATAGCTATAGTTATTTCTATTTTTGCTTTTATAATAGGTAAGAAATTAAATAAAATGATTCAAGAATAATTCTTATGTATAAGTATTTATCTGCTAATAAGGCTTTGGCCTTGTTATTAATAACTATAACTATGTGGTCAACTGCATTTATTGGTATACGTTATTTAATGTTAGAAGGCTTTAGTGCAGGAGCTTTATCTTTAGCTAGATATGTCATAGCAAGTATAGTTATGCTAATAATTTTTATCAGACAGAAAAATAAAACTACCCCTACTTTTATGGATCTAGTGAGATTTGCTATATTAGGATTTTTTGGATTTTTTTCATACAATGTTTTTCTAAACTCTGGAGAAGCTAGAATTACAGCCGCTAGTGCAAATTTTATTATTGCTCAAGCACCTATTATTGTCGCTTTATTAGCATATATCTTTTTCAAAGAAAAGATCAATAAAGTAGGTATTCTAGGTTTTTGTATAGCATTAGTTGGTGCTGGAATAATTCTCTTATCAAATAATGATACTTCTTTTGAGTTTGTAGGTGTTTGTTTTGTTTATATTGCTTGTTTTTCAGGGTCAATATATTCAGTTTTCCAAAAAAATATATTAACAAAATTTCACCCTATAGAAGCTATAGCTTATTTTATTTGGTTTGGTACAGCAATGCTTTTGGTATATTCAAAAGATATGTATATAGAAGTTAGTAGTGCAAACTATATAAGTAGTTTAGTTATAATTTATATAGGAGTTTTTCCAGGGGCTTTAGGGTATCTATTTTGGGGATATGCATTTAGAAATTTAAAAGCCACTGTAGCTATAGCATCATTATATTTTATGCCAATTATATCTATATTTCTCAGTTGGCTTTTTTTAAATGAAATAGAGGATTTTTTAGGAATAGTAGGTGGAATAGTTAGTGTGATAGGTGCTTATATAATTAGTAAATATGGATTGAGTAAAAAAACTGGTTAAAACCATGAAAGTTTGTTAGTCTCAACATTTTAATAAAACCCTTTTTTGTCTATAATATCTCTCAAGTTTTGAAATAAAGGATAAATATGCAAATAGTTGATCAGATGAAAGATAAAGCTTTAGAAGAGCTTAGTCTTGTCAAAGATAAAAAATCTCTAGATGATATTCGAGTAAAATACCTTGGTAAAAAAGGTGCACTAACAGGGATGATGAAGCTAATAGCGACGCTTCCTAATGAAGAAAAACCTAAGTTAGGTCAGGCAGTAAATATAGCTAAACAAGCTTTACAAGAAGCAATTAACTCTAAGCTATCTCACTTTGAAGAGCTAGAGCTTAATGAGCAGCTATCTAAGGAAAAAATTGATGTGACCTTGTCTGGTGTAGGACAAAATCAAGGTTCTCTACACCCTGTGACAAAGACTCTAAATAGAATAGAGTCATTCTTTAAACAAAATGGTTTTGCAATTGAGTTTGGCCCAGAGATTGAAAGTGATTATTATAATTTTGAGACATTAAATATTCCTTCTCATCATCCTGCTCGTGCTATGCATGATACTTTTTATATTGATGAGACTCATGTTTTAAGAACTCATACTTCTGGTGTACAGATTAGAACTATGGAAAAACAAGAGCCACCAATTAGAATAATTGCTCCAGGTAGAGTTTATCGTTGTGATTCAGATGTTACTCATACTCCGATGTTTCATCAGGTTGAAGGTTTACTTGTAGAAAAAGATGTATCTTTTGCTGATTTGAAAGGCTTATTACATGCGTTTTTAAATTCATTTTTTGAAAAAGATTTAAAAGTGCGTTTTAGACCATCATACTTCCCATTCACTGAGCCGTCAGCAGAAGCTGATATGGAGTGTGTAATGTGTGACGGTAAAGGTTGTAGAGTTTGTAAGCATACCGGTTGGCTAGAAGTACTAGGCTGTGGTATGGTTCATCCTAAAGTTTTAAAAGCTGGAAATGTTGATTCAGAAGAATATCAGGGCTTTGCTTTTGGTATGGGTGTAGAAAGACTATCAATGCTTAGATATGGGATAGATGATCTAAGAATGTTCTTTGAAAACGATCTAAGATTTTTAAAACAGTTTTAATTATTATTTGAGGTTTATAAATGAAATTTTCACATAATTGGTTAAATGAATACTTAAGTGATACTCAAAATAGCCAAAATTTAGCAGACACTCTAACTTTAGCTGGTTTAGAAGTTGATGCTATAGAACCTGTGGTAGCAGAAAAAGTAACAAATGTTGTAGTTGGACAGATCAAAAGTATTACAAAACACCCTGATGCAGATAAGTTAAATATTTGTAGTGTTGATGTAGCAGAAGGCGAACCTCTAACAATTGTTTGTGGAGCTAAAAATATTTATGAAGGTATGAAAGCACCTGTAGCAAAAATAGGTGCTGTATTACCTGGTGATTTTAAAATTAAAAAATCTAAATTACGTGGGCAAGCGTCTTTTGGGATGATGTGCTCAGAAGAAGAGTTAGGCTTAGCTGAAAAAGCCGATGGTTTGATGGATCTACCAGTAGGTGCTCCAGTGGGTGAAGATATCAATGAATATCTAAAACTGGATGATAATATAATCGAGGTTGATTTAACACCAAATAGGGCAGACTGTCTAAGTGTATATGGTATTGCTAGAGAAGTCTCAGCTCTTACAAAAGCTCAGTTTAAAGAACTTGAAACTCCAGAAACTGAAATAGATATCAAAGATACTAAAGAAATAAATATCACAGCTACTGATGCATGTAAATCATACTATGGCTGTATTATTAAAAATGTAAATAATGATGTCCAAACTCCTCTGTGGATGGTTGAGAAACTAAGAAGAAGTGGTATTGGTAGTATTTCATTTTTTGTAGATGTAACAAACTATATATTGCTTCTTACAGGTCAGCCAATGCATGCATTTGATCTTGCTAAGTTAGATGGAAGTATAAATGTTCGTTACGCAAATCAAGATGAGGATCTGACACTTTTAGATGAGACCCAAGTTAAGCTTGATTCAGATACTCTAGTAATTGCAGACGAGAAAAAGGCTTTAGCAATAGCAGGAGTTATGGGAGGGCTTGATTCATCTATAACTACTGATACTAAAGATATATTCCTAGAAAGTGCTTTCTTTGTTCCAGAGAAAATTGCGGGTAAAGCACGTAAATATAATCTTCATACAGATTCTTCACATAGATTTGAAAGAGGTGTAGATCCTCAGCTTGCTAAAAATGCTATGAAACTAGCTATTAAATTAATTACAGAATTTGCAGGTGGTGATGTAGCTCCTATTCATGGTAGTGAAGATTTAGAGAGTTTAAATAAACAAGTTAAGATTACTCTTTCTATTGAAAAGCTAAATCGTGTTCTAGGTACTGATCTAAGTATTGATTATGTTACAGAAGTTTTAGAAGCTCTACATATGAAAGTTAATACAACTTTTGATAGTAACTGTCTTGAGGTAGTAGCTCCATCGTATCGTTTTGATATGGAAATACCAGAAGATTTAATCGAAGAAGTTGCACGTATTTATGGATATTCAAAACTTCCTGAAACTATGCCAAAATATGCAGCTTCTAAAGTTAATATCTCTGAGACGCAACAGTCGTTAGATATTTTAAATAATCGCCTAGTTGATAGAGGCTATCATGAAGCTATAAACTATAGCTTTATAGACCCGAAGTATGACGAGTTTTTCTTTGAGCAAAAAGGTATAGCTATTCAAAACCCGATATCACAAGACTTATCTGTAATGAGACAATCTTTGATACCTGGTTTGATAAACTCTTTTAAAGCAAATACAGCCCGTCAGCAAAATAGAATAAGAATCTTTGAAAAGGGCGCTTGCTTTAAATTAGAATATAATCAAAGAGTTCAGTTTGATAGAATTGCTGGTTTAGCTTATGGTGAGTTATTAAATATAAATTGGTCAAATACTAAAAAAGTAGATTTCTTTGATGTTAAAGCTGATATTGAAGCATTATGTAGTGATATTGAAAACCTTAATTTTGAAGTTTGTGATGATGTAAAATGGCTACATCCTGGCCAATCTGCTTATATTCTATCTGATGATACTAAAATTGGTTTGATAGGGACAATTCATCCAAGTGTATTAAAAACTTTTCAAATTAAAGCTAAAGCTCCTATAGTGTTTGAAATTGATTTAGCAGTTTTAACTAAGAAGCAAATACCAAGTTTTGAAAAAGTCTCTAAATATCCATCAGTATCAAGAGATATTTCATTCTTAGTAGATAAATCAGTTTTAGCGGGTAATATTACAAAAGCAATAAAAGCTTTAGATATAAATATTCTAAAAGATGTTGGTATTTTTGATATTTATGAATCCCAAGAAAATGAAAGAAAAAGTATAGCACTTAGTATGCTTTTCCAAGATAATGCTCAAACTTTAGATGATAAAGTAATTACTGAAAGTACTGATAGAGTTTTAGAAACGCTAAAAGCTAAGTTTAATATTGAGCAGAGAATGTAATTCTTAGAAGACTTTATTATGCTTTTAAAATCAAGTTTTCCTGCTTACCCAAGCCTTCTATTTCTAGCTCAAGCCTATCATTTTCCTTTAAATAATGAGTTTCTTCACCAAGGATTTCATTTTCTAATTGAACACCTTGAGGTGTACCTGTTAGAATAATATCTCCTGGTTCTAAGGTGAAATATTCACTTAACTTAGATATTAAATAAGGAATATTAAAAATCATTGTTTGTGTAGAGCCATCTTGAACAAATTGGTTATTTACTTTAGTTCTTATAAATAGGTCTGATGGGTTTATTTCATCTTTAGTGACTAAATATGGGCCTAAAGGGCAGAAAGAGTCACAACTTTTTCCCATATTGAATTGTCCTGGCTTTTGAAATTGTAGACTTCTATCTGATACATCGTTACCAATACAATATCCAAAAATATATTCATTAGCATGATTTTCTTGGATATTTTTTGCAGTTTTACCAATAATCACAGCCAACTCATTTTCATAGTCTAGTTTTCCACCAATTTTAGGAATATATATAGGATCATATGGGCCCGTAATACTACTTGATGGCTTTTGAAAAAATATAAAATTCTCAGGTTTAACTTTTGGGCCTCCTAGGAAATCTACTCTTTCTAAATGGTCTAAATAATTCATGCCGATAGCAATAATTTTTCCGGGATTGTATATACAGTTTTGTATATTTTGTTTTTGTATATTGTCTGTAAGTACTGGTAATAAATCTAAATCTATATCATTTATTATAGCAACTAGTTTATTGATATTTTTGGGGCATATATCATCTATATGATCTCGAAGATTATATAAAGTGTTATTTAATAGAATGCATGGATATATATAACCTTCATGCTTGTAGCGTAAAAATTTCATAGTTAAACATAACCTCCTATGGAAATTGTTTAATTTATTATAGTAGAGCTTTTTGAACTTATATTTTAATTAAATGATATACTGTATTGTTAAGCAGTGCAAAAAATTATAACAAATTATCCAAATAAGAGCTAATAAAAGTAGGTTCTGTGCACAAAAAATATAAATTAGATTGAAAATAACTAAACCGTTGTTATTTAAAAGTTGAAAGACAGTAA
>NZ_JBGCTX010000092.1:0-7172 GCF_041102755.1 Francisella sp. 19X1-34 | reverse complement strand
ATATTAATCAGAAATGGGTTACTGATATTACTTATATCCCTACCCAAGAAGGATGGCTATATTTGTGTGTGATTATAGATTTATTTTCAAGAGCAGTTATAGGTTGGTCAATGGATAAAAGAATGAAAGCAGAACTAGTTTGTAATGCTTTAAATATGGCCTTGTTTAGAAGAGATTTTCCTACAGGTGTTATTATTCACTCTGACAGAGGTACACAGTATTGCTCAGAGAAATTTCAAAATCTCATAGGTGATAACTGGTTATTATCTAGTATGAGCTCTAAAGGCTGCTGTTATGACAACGCTGCTTGTGAAAGTTTCTTTGGAACTCTAAAGGTAGAATTAGTGAATGATGAAAAATATAAAACTAGAGATGAGGCTAAATCTTCAATCTTTGAATATATTGAAGCTTATTATAATACTAAAAGGAAGCATTCAACTATAAATTACATGACTCCTAGTCACTTTGAATATATAATGAAGAATGAAGTTAACAACTGTCCCAAATTAGCAGGATAGATCACTGCTCTGAAAAAAACTTTGAGTATGTCAAATCTTTAGGTGCAACTCATGTAGTAGACTATAATGATAAATCATTAATTGAGAAAGTTCTTAACTATACAAATGGTTATGGTATTGACAAGCTACTAAACACCTCTGGAAGAAATACTGATATTGCTTTAAGTGATTTACTTGCATTCAATGGACATTTTTTAGAGCTTTTGGATGTTGTAAGACCTACAGAGTATAATGATGTCTTTATGAGAAACTTATCCTTCCATCAATTAAGTTTAGGAGCAGCACATAGATATGGCGGAGACAAAGCAAAAAAACAACTTACAGAAGTAGGTGAGAAAATATTGAGCCTTGTTGAGAATGGATCTATAAAGCTTCCTTTAATAAAGACTATTTCTATCCAAGATATGCCGGAGACTCTAAAAGAAATGCGTAATGCTCATACTAAAGGAAAGTATGTATTAGTTTTATAAAACAACACGAGATCTCTAACGTATTTTTCTATTCTGAAAATAATGCTAAATAATCTTTATAGTATTTCTCTGCACTTACTGTAGAGTTATCTATTAATACTATATCTTGCTGAGGATGAGGTATGGAAAAAAATGCAAATGAAGTTCTTTCATTAATGGCATGTTTATCAAGGTTGACACGATGATTACAGGCAGGAAATCTACCTTTACTCCAATACTCCATGAAGTAACCATTAAAAATAGTTACATTATTGCTTGCTGGTATTTTCTTCCATTGACCTTGAGAGTCTCTATATTCTAGACCTTCACTTGTCCCAAATGGAAAAATTGTAAAAAGAGAAATATCTGTATGTTCAGTTAGCCGTAATTCTTGATGAAGCATCTCTTTTTTAACTTCAGGATAAAAATTACATGAAACCATATGAGCCATACCTTTATGCATATCATCTAAATTACTAAAATTTAAAAATGAAAGTATATTCTTCTCTAGTTTAATAATCTGTTTATAAATCTCATGCCATTCCTTTGATAAAAAACTCCCAAATTCTTTAGGAAAACAACTAGGCTCATGTAGGTTTGATAAAACAAATGAATGTAGTAGATCAGTTGCCCCTTGATTTGTACTATCTTCTTGTCCTAAATAAGAGTACCCATCAAAACCTTTTAAAAAGTTTTTTTGTAGATATTTGCTCTTGTAGGATTCTTCTCGTAATATAAATCTCTTTAAAGCAATTGTTAAATTTTGAGAGCTTAATAATACTGGAATATCTGTAACACAATACCCTTCTTTCATTAGCAAGTCAAACTGATGCTTAGTTATATTCATTAGATAAAATTCTACTTTTACATTTATTGGTTATGATAATATCCAAGTAAATAGAAATTACAATTTTTAACAACAGCAACTACCTGAGTATTTATTTCTTTTTAAACTCCATTGGTGTTTTACCTGTCACTTTTTTGAAACGATGAATAAAAGCACTATCACTAGAGTATCCCAAAGCTTGTGCTACTTGTGTCGTGGTAGTTACCTCTTGAGATAATAATGAAATAGCCTCTAATATTTTTACCTGCTGTTTCCACTGCTCAAAAGTCATACCAACATGCTTCTGAAACAGTCTAGTTAGAGTTTTACTACTCATGGCAAAATGCTTAGCTACCTGCTCAATTAAAAGAGCTTCTGATAGATTTTCTATGACATACTTGTAAATTGATTTTATAATATTAATATCAGGTATTTCTAAAATATAATCTTGTGGCTTTGCCGAATGTAACTGATCTATTATGACAGCTATTATATTATTTTGTTCCAAAGATAAATCCTCACCTTTAAAATTGCAAACCTCTAGAATTAGTTCACGTAATAAAGGAGATATCGAAATAACCTGTACTTTTTTAGGTAAATTAGCAAATTTTTTGGTACAAAAATATATACTCCGGAAATTTACTGGATTTTTACTTAGTGATCCATGTGGTACATTACCTGGTATCCATATAGCATTAGTAGGTGGTACTAGGAATATTTTTTCAGAAACTTGAGCTTCGATTATCCCTTTTGAACAATACATTAGTTGAGCTTGTTCATGATAGTGAAGCTCATCTAAAAATGGCTTGCCATTATGACTAACACCAAATACCTCAGGTATATTCTTTCTTAGCAATGGAGGATGTTTACTAACCATTAAATGTCCATATATATTTATAAATAGTCTAAATTATTATATTACGCCTAGATTAATTCTTCTACAATACCAAATATAAAACTAAGTTAATATTTTCAGGAGAACTGATCATGAAAAAAATTAATATTTTGACAATATTCTTGTTGTTTCTGTTTTCTATAGAATTTGGTAATAGTTTATGTTCTATAAGCTCATCATATCCATATCACAATATGTCAGCTAAAGATGGCGTAAACATGATATTAGCAATGTAAATTACTATATAGAGTATATACAAAAGCTATTTTCAAAAAATATATAAAGCTTAAACAATAAGGAACATATTATGAAAAACTCTTCAAAATGTACAATAAATACAGACTATCAAGTTATAATTGTAGGATGTGGCCCTGCTGGTGTAGCAGCAGCTATAGAACTAGGTATGCAAAATATCAAAACTTTAGTTCTTGAGAAATATAGCGCTCCTTTACTTAGTCCTAGAGCACAATATCTAAACTCAAGAACATTAAGCTTGTTAAAGCGCTGGGGAGTTTTTGAAAAGCTATCTAATAGCTCTCTTCTTAGTAAGGATTTTCCACAAAAGACTTCATGGCAAAATAACTTAAAATCTGACCCTATAGCTGTTGGTAGCACGAAGTCTAAAGGGTTACGAATACCTTTGTATATTACGGAAAATATACTACGAGAGAGACTGTCTAATTTTCCATCTGTAACCTTACTAAAAAATCATGATGTTGTTGATGTTGAAATATCCAAAGATATAACAAAAGTATCTGCCATAAATAAAGATAATCTACATTGCTCATTCTCATCAAACTATGTTATTGCATGCGATGGCGCAAACAGTATAGTCCGTCAAAAATGTAAGATCCCTTTTTTAGAGCTAGGTCCTAAAAGACAAATGCTGAGCATCTTGTTTAAGGCTAATGATCTAAAATCACAAATTAAAAACCTTGGCACGATGCATTTGTGCCTAACTAAAGATGGAGCTTCAGCAATTGGTCCTATAGATCTAAGAAATAAAGAAGAAATATGGTATGCACAGATCCAATACCCAGGAAAAACGTTGCCTTCAAAAGAGTTAGCAGGTGAAATACTTGATGAAGTTGCTGGACTAAAGATTGATAAAGATATAATGAACTATCATTTATGGCAAATGCAAGTACAAATAGCTGAGTACTTCACCTACTATCAAAAAGTTTTTCTAGTTAGTGATAGTGCTCATGCCTTTGCTCCTACAGGCGGACTTGGTTTAAATACAGGCTTTGGAGATATTGTAAATCTTTGTTGGAAGCTTGCATCTGTAATTCATAAACAGCAAAACTCTAATATTCTATCAACATATGAGTCAGAGCGTAGACCTGTTGCTATACGTAATTTACATGCTGCCGAACAAAATGCTCAGGATAGAATACTTGCAAAAGATAATATTCAAAAACTAGCTGAAATTTCGGATAAACAAGTTAATACTAGACATCTAACTCATGCTTATACTTATTTATATAGTAGTCTTACAAAACTAAATAGGTTACAACCTCTAGATGAAATAAAGAAAAATGATGATTATATAGCTCATGCAGATCCAGGTTACTTTCTTCCTGAAGTCTTTATTGATAATAAATCTATTTATGAAAAACTATCTCGTACTCAGTGGAGTTTACTAGTTATTGGCGATCATGATATAGATACTAACCCACCAGATGCAATATCTATATTAAAGCTTCCAGAAGATACATATCCTCACAAATATATTCTTCTTAGACCAGACTGGCATATAAGTGCAATTTTTGAAAATCTACCAAAAAATATCTCTCTACCTTATAGTCAGATAGTCTAATATCCCTTTAAAAATTATTTATAGAATGAACTACATTTTACTAAAACTTAAATGTCTAAACTTATGTATAAATAGTCTAAATTATTATATCAAGCCTCAAATAGTTCTTTTACAATGTACTATACATGATTAGCTAAAATTTAGAAAGAATTATAGTTCCAATATTTCATCTACTTAATTACTAATATAGCTAATCAATAAACAAAAACTATCTATGTATGTTTCGGTCTAAAGTCAACCAAAGATAGATAGTAAAACAAGACATCAAATAATAAGGAGAATACCATGAGAAAATCCATATTAACATTTGCTATTACTTTAATTTCGTTATTATCAATTTCAACAAATACTTTTGCTAGCCCTAGTGAAGTGAATAACTGTAACCTTAAAAAATTTCAAGTAGTTCAAAACCTATATCTATATATTAATTCTTCTAAGTTTAGCAATCCTCAAATAAAAGACTTTAAAGCTTTCTTTAACCCTAAAATTAAAATGACTACCAATAATATAGTTGTGGCAACAGGCTATAATCAGTTTAAAGAGCATTTTATTATGCTTAATAAAAACATTAAAGGTATATATGCTAGCAACTTCAATTACTTATATCAAAATACCCATAAATTGGTACTTAAGTATCAAATAAATGGAAAAGATCAAAGTAATTCTGAATTTAATACTAGAGAAATAGTATCTTTTGATTTTGATAATAAATGTCAAATAGATAACTGGGATCAAGTTGCTATAACAAACAAGCCTTTTGATATAAATAAGCTAAAAGTTAAAAACTAATAATATTAATCTACAGAAATTCTCTTATACTTAATCTTTGTAATAGCATCATACTTATCACCAAGGCGACGTTTCTTATCTTCGATATAAGCATCATAGTTACCTTCAAACCAAATCACTTCACTATTACCTTCAAAAGCAAGCATATGTGTAGCAACACGATTTAAGAACCATCTATCATGTGAGATAACCATAATACAACCAGGGAATGCTAAAATAGCTTCCTCAAGAGCTCTTAGAGTCTCAACATCTAGATCGTTTGTAGGTTCATCAAGTAGGATAACATTACCACCACTTCTAAGTAGTTTAGCTAAGTGAACGCGGTTTCTCTCACCACCAGATAGTTGAGAAATATATTTCTGCTGATCTGCGCCTTTAAAGTTAAATCTACCAACATACTGACGTGATGGGATAGTATATTTACCAACTGTGATTACATCTAAGCCATCGGCAATTTCTTCCCAAACTGTTTTATTATCATCTAGAGCATCACGAGACTGATCTACATATGCTAGATTTACAGTTTCACCAAGCTCAATCTCACCACTATCTGGAGTCTCTTGGCCTGTTATCATTTTAAAATATGTTGATTTACCGGCTCCGTTAGCACCAATGATACCAACGATAGATCCTGCTGGAACTTCCATATTTAGATGATCAATAAGCAGTCTATCATCAAATGATTTAACGATATCTTTAACTTTGATTACATTTTTACCAAGTCTTTCTCCCGGTGGAATATATAGTTCTTGAGTTTCATTACGCTTTTGGAACTCTTGTGAGCTTAGCTCATCAAACTTAGCAAGCCTTGCTTTTGATTTCGCTTGACGCCCTTTAGCATTTTGGCGTACCCACTCTAACTCATGCTGTAAAGCTTTACGATGAGCAGTTTCACGTTTTTCTTCCATTTCTAGACGTTTTTCTTTTTGTTCTAGCCACTGAGTATAGTTACCTTTGAAAGGAATTCCTTCGCCACGGTCTAACTCTAAGATCCATTCAGCAACATTATCCAAGAAATATCTATCATGCGTAACAGCTACAACAGTACCTTTATACTCTGCTAAGAACTTCTCAAGCCAAGCTACAGACTCTGCATCTAAATGGTTAGTAGGCTCATCTAGAAGTAAAATATCAGGGGCTGATAATAGTAGCTTACATAAGGCAACACGACGTGCCTCACCACCAGATAGTTTTGTAACATCAGCATCCCAAGGTGGTAGACGAAGAGCCTCTGCAGCAACTTCTAGCTTACGCTCTATCTCCCAAGCTCCAGCAGCATCTATAGCATTTTGTAGCTCGCCTTGCTCTTCAAGAAGTTTTGCCATTTCATCATCGGACATTGGCTCACAGAATTTTATACTGATTTCATCAAATCTAGTTAGCATATCTTTTAGATGAGAAAGAGCTTCTTCAACATTGCCTCGCACATCTTTAGTTTCATCAAGTTTTGGTTCTTGTGGTAAATAACCTATTTTGACACCTTTACGCGGAGCTGCTTCACCGACAATCTCAGTATCAAGACCAGCCATGATTTTAAGTAGCGTTGATTTACCAGAACCATTAAGACCTAGCACACCTATCTTTGCACCATCAAAAAAAGATAAAGAAATATCTTTAAGGATATATTTGTTAGGTGGCACAACCTTACCCACCCTATGCATTGAGTATATATATTTTTCAGCCATGAAAATTATTTTTTGAAATTTTAAGATAAAGAAATTATAGCAGATATATAATATGTCTCTACAATATAAAGACTAAGAAAATAAAAATATACCTAAATATATCTGTTATAAATATAAATAGGCTCTGTGCACAAAAATAAATTTTCATCGAAGCCAAATAAAAGTACAAGCTAATTTAATCATTCCTAGAT
>NZ_JBGCTX010000091.1:0-7361 GCF_041102755.1 Francisella sp. 19X1-34 | reverse complement strand
TTACTGTCTTTCAACTTTTAAATAACAACGGTTTAGCTATTTTCAATCTAATTTATATTTTTTGTGCACAGAACCTACTCTTACTACAACATTCTTGTTGTATCTTCCCTTAACTTGGAAGTTTATATTAGGATACTTTTCTTTTAGCTTTTGTAACTGTTTCTCTTTTGTGAAAATAACAATATCTTTTTTAGTTTTTAAAAGTTCACTAAATTGAGGGTAAGTTATTAGATACTTGGGCCATTTACCATTATGAGATTGTTGATATTGTTTAATACCATAATGGAACTCTCTTGCCCAGTTATCAATCTCTGGTCGGTAAGTTTTCCAGTTATAAACAATATAGATATTATCATTTAATAGTAGTGGAAGATCTTCTTCATAGCCTTTTTTCTTTAACTCTTCTTTTAAAATAAAGTGCTTAGGTTGAGCTCTGTTATAGTAGACAAATATAGTATCTTTAGGAGAGTCACTTATGACCTTTTCAACTAAAGGCTCAGATGTTCTAATATCAAAGTAAGGTATTACTAATTGTCCTAAAATATTAAGTAGCATAAGAGCAGCGATTATTAGAATAATTGCTTGTTTAATTTGCCCCTTAAAGGATATTCTTAGGCTAAACGCGATTGCAAAAGCACATAGAGCTACTAGTAAGATATATATTGTTGGAGCATGAGTATCTAAGAATAAATGTTGTACTATTGGAAATATAGCGACTACAATAGCTGTTATTAAGAAAAGTGTACTAGCAGCGATATGCATCTTTTTAAAAGTACTTACTCTATCACTATCTTTAATTATTTTCTCAAACGATAGTGCCATTAATAATGATAATGGCCCAAAAATAGGTAAGATATAACTTACGATTTTTGAGCTAGGGATTGAGAAGAATATTAGTATAAGTAAGCACCAAAGAGCTATTAAAAATGTAGTATAGTCTTGTTTTCTATTTTGCCAAATAGCTTTAAAACCTTTTGCGAGCCTATTAAGTAGTAAAATACTAAATGGCAAAAATACAGCTAATATAATTACAAAATAGAACCAAGGTCCAATAGCATTATTAAAACCATGGCCAACAAAGCGATAAAACTGTTGGAAATAGAAGAAGAAGTATAGGAAATCAGGGTTTTGTTGTTGAGCTAAAACTAACCATGGTGTAACAATAATCACAAATATAATAGCCCCTGTTGGGATATATAAATCTTTTATTCTATGCCAGTTATTTGTTACAAGCATCCAGACAAAAATAGTCATACAAGGAAAAGCTATAGCCATCAAGCCTTTAGTCAAAAATGCTAATGCAGATACAAAGTATGCAGCATACATAAAAAAGCGTTTTTTATTTCCTAGTGGTTGCTTTAAACTAACCAAGCACAAAAAGAATGCAATCCAAAGTAGATTAGCAACAATAAGATCCATATTTGCATAATGAGCCTCAAAGAAATATAAAACATTTGCTGCAAGTATAAAACTTGCTAAGACACCAGCAAAACGCGAATAAAAATACCTTCCAAAAGAGTATATAGATATGCACCCTAATATACCAAAAAGTGCTTGAGGTAGGCGAATAGCCCAAGCATTTATACCAAAAAAGTGCATAGAAGTAGCTTCAAGCCAATAGTAAAGCGGAGGCTTATCTAGAAAAGGGACACCGTTAATTAATGGGGTGACCCAGTTACCTGTACTTAGCATTTCTCTAGCGATTTCAGGATAGCGTCCCTCATCTGGAATACTTAGGTGTCTATGACCAAGAAATATAATAAAATATACTATATAAATCACTAATAAAATTAGGATGTCATAAGCATAAGAGTTTTTAAATTTATTCATTTAGGTTTCTAAAAAAAAGATAAATTAATGTCTTAATGTATCTTTTAATTATGATTTTTTCAAGACAATTGTAATAAATAGAGATCTATAGATAAGCGTAGTAGTTATTCTAGAAAATTATGTTTTAGAAGATTAAATTTCACTAAACTGTTCTGGTTTATCTTCTTTATTTTCAAATAAGAACTTATGCATTTCTTGTTGTAGAAATTCTTTTGCTTTTTGGTCCATAAGATTAAGCCTATACTCATTTATCAAAATAGTTTGGTGTGAAAGCCAAGCCTGCCAAGCTTTATTTGAGATTTCAGCATGTATTTTTTTACCTAGCTCTCCTGGTAATGGTTGAAATGGTATAGCTTCTAATTCTTGGTTATATTTTTTACAAAAAACAGTAGACATTTTTTCTCCTTTAAAACTTTTTTAGATACATCTCTTAGGTTTTGGTAATCCAGCTAATTTAGCAGCCTGTACAGCTGGAGAAATAGGAAATAAAATTTGTAAATATAAACTATTACCTATTTTATCGCCATATCTTTCTTTTAATGCTTTGACAAGCTCCCTAATAGCTGGTGATTTTTTGTTCTCTTGGTAAAAACTTCTTAAAAAGTTAATAACTAACATATGATCTTCAGTTAGATTAATATCTTCATTTGTAGCTGCTAATTTACAGAAATCTATATCCCAACTTTCGAAATCTATTAAAAAGCCTTGTTTGTCTATGTTGTAGTTATCCACAAATATGATAAAATTTGTTACTAGTTTTTACTATCTGACAATTATAGCAAATAAGAATAGTTGTTTTAATCTATAAAAAGGCATATTCAATGAAAGTTACTTTATATACTACAAAATATTGTCCATATTCTCTTAGAGCAAGAATTGCTTTAGCGGAGAAAAAAATGAATATGGATGTTGTTGAAGCTGGTGATTTAGCACCAGAAAAGCTAAAGAAAATATCACCTAATGGTATTTTTCCAGTACTAAAAGAAAAAGACTATAGCATAAATAATAGAAAAGCTCTTTTAATATATATCGATGAGAGATTTCCTGCACCTGGATTATTACCTAGCTTGGTTAATGAGCGTATAAAAATTCGCTTATCATTGGAAAAAATAGATAATGAATGGTATCCAGTATTAGATCAGATTAGAAAAAATAAAACAGACAATGAAAAACTAACTGTGTTATTTAAAGATCTAAAAGAAAGTTTTTTAACAATAGAAAAAGCGTTTAGTGAGTTTGATTACTTTATCTCATCTAGCTTTACTTTAGCAGATTGCTATATTGCGGCATTAATAATTTGTTTAGAAGCTGAAGGTTTTATTATAGATGAAACATTTGGTGCTATGCATGATTATAAGAAAAGAGTATTTGCTAGAGATTCTGTTAAAAAAGCTAACTTAAAGGGCAATGCAAATGAGTCATTGCTAAAAACTTTAAGAGCTAATAGGTAGGTAAGAATTATATGTGGTACCAAGGTTTTGTAAATTTTGTTTTTTTTGCCCTTAGTGCAGTACTTGTTGTAGTGGCTATAGTTTTTGTCGTTGGAAGTTTTTTCTCATTATTGGCAAAGGCAAAACAAGAAGTTGCTAAGTTAGCTAAAGGTAAGCTAGAAATTAATAAGGTTGGTAAAGACTATAAGGAAACTAAAAAAGTAGTTTTAGAAACATTACTAGATAAAAAAGCTTACAAAAACTATCTTAAAGAGCAGAAGAAGCTAGATAAGCAAGATGATAAGCCTGAAGGAAAGGTTTTTGTAGTCAACTTTAAAGGTGATATACATGCCTCACAAGTTGAAAATTTACGTAAAGAAGTATCTGCTATCTTAGCTGTAGCAATCTCAAGTGACGAGGTTATAGTCAGAATAGATAGTCCTGGAGGTGTAGTAAATGGCTATGGTTTTGCAGCAGCTCAACTAGAAAGAATTCGCCAAGCAGGTATTAATTTAACTATTTGTATTGATCAAGTTGCTGCAAGTGGTGGTTATATGATGTCAGCTGTTGGGCATAAAATAATTTCAGCGCCTTTTGCAATAGTTGGCTCAATAGGTGTAGTTGGAACTATTCCAAATGTTAGAGATCTACTTGAGAAAAATGGTATCAATATTGAGATGCATACTTCTGGAGAGTATAAGCGTACATTAACAACAGTAGGTGAAAATACTGAAGAAGGCCGTAAGAAATTTAAGCAAGACCTTGAAAATATTCATGAATTATTTAAAAAGCATATTTTAAATTATCGTCCTAATTTAGATATGCATAAAGTTGGTACAGGAGAGTACTGGTTTGGTAAAGATGCTTTAGAGTTAGGTTTGGTTGATGAAATACAAACTTATGATGACTATTTGATAAATTTACTTAGTAAAAGACATGACGTGTATGAAGTAAGTTTTGTTAGGAAAAAAGATAAAGGGTTGTTGAAGTCTAAGCTTGCAATGATCAAAAAAACCTTAACAAACTTTTTATACGCGCGCAAAATATTATAGGATCAAAGTGTTTTCTTTAAATACACATCAAAAAATTTTGGATAATTTTCTTCAGCAAAAATCTAAGCAAATGCTGCATCATGCTTTTATATTTAGAGTTAAGGATGCTGTACTTTTAGATAGTTTTATAAACTCCTTGTGCCAAGTATTGTTAGGGCAAAAAGTCAATGACTATAATGAATCACCATATGTAACAATAGCTAATGCAGAGAATAATGAGATTAGAGTTGCAGAAGTTAAAAAAATCATAAAAAACTGTGAGTTAACAGCGCATAATAATTTAGCTAAAATTATTATAATTCCAGAGTTGGACTTCTTAAATGAATCTGCGACTAATGCTATTTTAAAAACACTTGAAGAGCCTGCTGAAAATACATTCTTTTTAATGTTTACACGCAATTATAATAATATTTTAGCGACTGTAAAAAGTAGATCATTAACTTATGATATAAGTTTTGACCAGGATGATAAGTATAATTATTTAAAATACACATTCAATATGTCAAAAGATGCTATACAAAAATCTTTATTGATGGCTAGAGATGATGTTAATGTTATTGCAAAGATTAAGTTAGAGCAGCATTTTTGGCAAGTTAGAAATAGCTTGATGAGAGTTTTAGTAAATCAGTTAAATCCAAATGTTTTTCTGAAAGAGGTCAATCCTAACTTTAAAGATACACTTTATTGGTTAACAAGTTTAATCGTTGATGTGTATTACTATAAGCTTAATGATGAAGATCAAAATATTGCTAATTATGATAAAATTGCAGTTGTTAAATATCTTGCCGCTAAATTCTCAGAAGATGCAATATATAAGCTATATCAAAAGGCATTAGAAGCTAATGATTATTTTCTAAATTTCAAAAATGTTGATAAAGAGTTAGTTTTAGAAAATTTAATATTAAAAATTATAAAGTAGGTAAAAAATGGAAGTAAAACAACAACAAAAATTAAAGGCCCAGGCTCACAGTTTAAAACCAGTGGTTTTAATGGGAGAGAAAGGCCTTACAGAAAATGTAATGCTAGAGATAGATTTAGCTCTGGCATCACATGAGCTTATCAAGATAAAAGCAGGGCGTTTACCAAAAGAAGAAAAGCAACAGATTGCAGCTGAAATAGTTAAAGCAACTAAATCAGAATTAGTGCAAATAATAGGTAATATTTTAGTTTTATATAGAAAAAATCCTAATAAAAAGAAAAAATAGGTTTAGATATGAGTTTCCCAATATCACGTCCGCGCAGACTTAGAGTTACGCAAAATATCAGAGATATGGTTGCTGAGACAACTTTGAATGTTGATGATCTAATGTATCCAATATTCGTTGTGCATGGTGAGAGTATAAAAAAAGAAATCTCAAGTATGCCAAATCAATATCATTGGTCTATAGATATGCTAGATGAGCTTGTTGAGAAGGTTCTAAAAGCAGGTATAAAAAGTGTTATGATATTTGGAGTACCGAAATCTAAAGATATAGTTTCATCTGAAAACTATGATTCAAATGGTATTACTCAACAGGCTATTAGAAAAATTAAACAGCTTGCACCAGAGTTAGTTGTTGCGACTGATGTATGTATGTGTAGTTTCACACCGCATGGACATTGTGGAATCTTAAATGAAAATGAGTATGTTGATAATGACAAAACATTAGAAATCTTGCAGAAAACTGCGGTATCTCATGCACAAGCTGGTGCTGATATAGTTGCACCAAGTGGTATGATGGATGGCATGATTATAGCTATGCGTCAGGCCTTGGATGAAGCTAATTTTGAAACTGTAAGTATTATGTCATACTCAGTAAAATATGCTTCAGCTTACTATGGACCATTTAGAAGTGCTTGTGATTCTTCTTTAAAAGGTGATCGTAAAACTTATCAAATGGATTATCGTAATAAGAAGGAAGCTATTCGAGAAGCTGTTGCTGATATAGAGCAAGGTGCAGATTTTATAATGGTTAAGCCTGCATTGAGTTATCTTGATATAATTAATGAATTAAATCATATTGTTGATTTACCGATAGCAGCGTACCATGTAAGTGGTGAGTATGCGATGATAAAAGCTGCTGCTCAAGCTGGCTTAGTTGATGAAAAAGCTATTACAATTGAGACATTAGTATCAATGAAACGAGCTGGAGCTAAGATTATACTTACTTATACAGCATTAGATGTGGCAAGTTGGATTAAGTGCTGATTAAATCAATTGTAATAAAAATAATTTTAGATAGAATTTTCAGAAGCATAATATATTCTTATAAATAATGAGTAGATTCATTAAATTTTTCTTTTTAATAGTTTTAACTATTGTTCTTTCGAACTGTGCAATTATTACTGATCATAACTTTGTGTACTTAGGTCATCCTATAAAACTATCAGAGTATCAACTTTACTATGATAAAACTCAAAATCTATATTTATTTATAGATAAATACAGTTGTTTTGATAAAAGTGTTGAGGGTGCAGGAACATGTATGGCCTTAAATCAGCAGGAGGCTGATAATTTTATCAAACAGATTTTACCAAAATTAAGTGAGACTGAGGATCGATTGGAAGAGGACCATAAAGAAAAAGTTGTTGCTGGGTTAAAAAAATATAATAAGAAAGTAGTTAAGAGGCCAGTTAAACTGGAGTTAAAACTGCGACCAGTAAAGCAAATTAATGCATATGGTAAGAAAGAGTACCATTTAGTACCGAGAAAATATAATGTAAAAGTTAATTTGATACTCATGTTAGATGAATCAAATAAGCAAGATAGTGAAGTTCGTGTACTATACTCATTAAGGATGCCTGGTGTTATTCGTAATCAAAAAACATCAACAAAACCATTTTTAATAGATCCTGAGTATCTAGAGAAGGTTATGAATGAAAAAGCAGTAAAAAACTATGAAGATTTATATAATAATTATGTAAAGAAAACCAAAAAAAACCGAAGTGAGTTTGAGCATTTCCTAAACGATGAGTTACATATATAAGTTTTATAGGTTCTGTGCACAAAAAATATAAATTAGATTGAAAATAGCTAAACCGTTGTTATTTAAAAGTTGAAAGGCAGTAA
>NZ_JBGCTX010000090.1:0-7821 GCF_041102755.1 Francisella sp. 19X1-34 | reverse complement strand
ATTCTGTAAATCCCTTATTGTTATATTTAAAATATATAACCTAATTAAAATTTACACAATTATCTGTAAAGACCCCAAAGACCTTGTTGTAACTAAACTTATAACAAGCTTTTGTTTTCTTAAAAGAAATATTTTTTAGCACGAATACTGTGATATCCGTAGATATTTTTGGTATATCTGAGCAAAATCTTCAAAGGCAAATATATGAGAAGATGTATATACATTCAAGTAAATATTTCTCCCCGATCTACTCTTTATAGCAATACTGAGCTTATACTTTTTTGATGTCCAAGTTTCTGTCCCGCGTTTAATTTGTGCATATATATAATAGCTTGGATTAGAACATGAAGCACCTTTACTATAACCATAACCGTCTTTATTTAGATTCCAAAAATAATAGTCCTCACTTTCAGAATCCTTTGTTAGAGTTAAGGCAGCATTTTTATCTGCAAGTCCTGTTACCCCAGTATGAACATTTTCATATTGTAAACTTATTTCATCTCCTGCTTTAACGTTTTCGATATGCACTTTAAATTTATCAAACCCCACTCCTATCCAATGCCATGGCCCTCCATGTACAGATAATAGCTTAATAGCAGGAAGAGCTAATATCATAACATCAGAATCAGCATTTTTTTCAATAATGTTACCGTTTGAATCAACAACCTTTACACTAATATCATTTTTTGAAATTTTTGCATTCTTTGTAACGCCAGCTGGAACGTTTAACTTTAAAGTAGCAGAATCAGTTATTTCAGGCTTGATTCCGCTAGGTAAATTACGAACTGTCCATTGATAGCTGCTTATAGTCGCCCCACCTTTAGCTGTAGCGTCAACATGATACGTAAATACTTGAGGTGAACTACTATAAGGGATACTACTTGCTTTAGGTTTTACGCTCTTAATCTCAGGTGCACTATTTGATCCATTAATCGTAGCTGCTGGTGCAGCAGTTGGCTTAGATTTGACACCTTTATCATCTGTTGCTATAACTGTTATATCTCCTTTATTTATCTTTAATCCAGATGCAGCTATATCTGTATCATCAATTTTTAATTCTAGTGTATTTGCATTTTCTCCAGTAACACTTATTATTCCTTTGGCTTGTGATATGCTAGTCGGTACAGCCCATTTATAAGCTTTCCCTGTTTTACTAATAGCTGTATATATAAGAGTCTTAGTACTTCCAGCTACATATAGAACTATACCATTTGTAGGATTTATCTCCACACTAACTTTAGGTACACTATTTGATCCATTAATCTTGACAGCAGATGTCGCGTTAGTAGTTGTTGATCCTTGTGTATTTGTTCCTGTTACACTAATTTTTGATCCATCTATACTATCACCTCTAGGCGGTATCTTACTAACATCTAATGTTACGTCTAATTCTTTTGCATTAGTAGGTGAGACTACTGCATCTTGGACATAATTTAACCCTTTAAGAGTTTGAATTGCCTTACTCCAATCAAACTTATCTGCTGTATCTGGCGTAGTTACTTTATACGTAAACAAAGTAGTTCCATATTTCACCGTAGCTGGACCAGAAACTGTAAATTTCGGGGCAACTGATGATCCATTTATTATAACATCCTGTGTCGGGCACCCTGAAACTATGGTACCAAATGAATCTTTTACTCCAACCTTTATATCTCCAGGATTAATTGCATCTGCACTAGCTCCGGCTTTAACCGTTAGACTTACCTGTCCCGCATTATTCACTGTCACCGCTGTAATATCAGGATGCTTAACTTTTATACTAAACTTATCAATATCATACCTATAAGGTTTTTGACCTCCTGATACTTTAATTTGATATCTAATGCTCTGAGAGTTAATAGAATTATACGGTATTACGTTTGAACCGTTTAATGTAACACTAACTGTAGGTATTCCACCTCGTCCTTTTATTGTAACAACTTGTGTCGGATGTCCTGAAACTATAGTACCAAATGAATCTTTTACTCCAACCTTTATATCTCCAGGATTAATTGCATCTGCACTAGCTCCGGCTTTAACCGTTAGACTTACCTGTCCCGCATTATTCACTGTCACCGCTGTAATATCAGGATGCTTAACTTTTATACTAAACTTATCAATATCATACCTATAAGGTTTTTGACCCCCTGATACTTTAATTTGATATCTAATGCTCTGAGAGTTAATAGAATTATACGGTATTACGTTTGAACCGTTTAATGCAACACTAACTGTAGGTATTCCACCTCGTCCTTTTATTGTAACAACTTGTGTCGGATGTCCTGAAACTATAGTACCAAATGAATCTTTTACTCCAACCTTTATATCTCCAGGATTAATTGCATCTGCACTAGCTCCGGCTTTAACCGTTAGACTTACCTGTCCCGCATTATTCACTGTCACCGCTGTAATATCAGGATGCTTAACTTTTATACTAAACTTATCAATATCATACCTATAAGGTTTTTGACCTCCTGATACTTTAATTTGATATCTAATGCTCTGAGAGTTAATATAATTATACGGTATTACGTTTGAACCGTTTAATGCAACACTAACTGTAGGTATTCCACCTCGTCCTTTTATTGTAACAACTTGTGTCGGATGTCCTGAAACTATAGTACCAAATGAATCTTTTACTCCAACCTTTATATCTCCAGGATTAATTGCATCTGCACTAGCTCCGGCTTTAACCGTTAGACTTACCTGTCCCGCATTATTCACTGTCACCGCTGTAATATCAGGATGCTTAACTTTTATACTAAACTTATCAATATCATACCTATAAGGTTTTTGACCTCCTGATGCATTAACTTGATATCTAATACTCTGAGAGTTAATAGAATTATATGCTATTATGCTTGAGCCTTTTAATTTAACATTTGCCTTTAAGAGTATTTTTGTTATTTTTATCGGCTTATCTAGTAACACTAAATGACTAGGATTACCCTTCTTATCATGTGCTACCACTCCTATAGAGCCTGCTGGTATCTCACTAAGTTTAGTAGCCTTCTTCTCAACTCTAACCCTGACCTTATCTGATGTATTTTTAGAATTTACAAAGCTAAAATAATTCGCATACATAGGTGCTATTCGCCACTGATATCCTTTTAAATTTAATTTATGTCCTTTCTGAACTACAAAATCTTTTGCATCAAAGGTTACCTCCCCTCCAACAGGTACTACTGTTGATTCAGGAACTATCTTACCTCCTGTGGGTCCAACTTTACCTCCAATTATAGCTACAGCTTTATCAGGATGTACATCTCTACTATAATGACGCTTTTTATCCTTACCTATATCACTAGCTTCAACCCAAATCGCATCTGTAGGAATACTAGTTAATTTAGAATTTAAAACTGTAACTGATACTTGATTCGTCGAACTAGTACCCAAACTAAAATCTTTCCCATATTTTTTTTCATCCATTGCCCACTTATAACCATTTGCATCAATAGCCCCAGATATATCACCCTTCATAAGATTTAGTAATCTATATGTCGATGAACCTCCTTCTACCTTAAAGCCGCTTGCAGTATATAAAACAGTCGAACCCACAGTAACACTATCAGAATCCGGCTCAACCACACCCCCTTTAGGGCCTAGTGAACCATCACGCATAGTTACATGAAAAGGTGCTGACTCACCTTCTCCTCCTTTTATGTCCTTTGCTGATACTCTGATAACCGCTGAAGTCAAAATATTACTCGATGTTACAACTTTTATTTCTTTTAGATTAGCAGGAGTACCACTCTTAACATGCCAACCTTTTGGCAAATACCATCTAAAGCCAGTTGCCTCTATAGCTGGACCATCCCCTTTCACAATAGCTCTATACGTATATTCTGATGAAGTAGACACATGTGTCTCCCCCTCAATTGACACTCTTAAACTAGATATATTAACCTTATTCGATGGCGGTGATTGGTCACCATATTTATCTACAGCAACCATCTGCAAGATCATATTATGACTAAAACTTTTGAATCTATAATTTAACTTACCTTTATTATCATCATCACTTCTTGTCTGTGCTATCTGTTTATTATTTAATAACCATTTATAATAAAGCGGAGAATAACCTCCTTTGGGATCTTTAGTCACCTTAAAATGACAATTTGGATAAGCTGAACTACATACACCATCTTTTGCTATCGTTGGAGCACCTAAATTATTGAACTTTATCTTAGTTGATAAATTAACAGGATAAATTTTATTGTTAATCGATGCCTCACCTTTGACATACACTGTGGCATGGGTAGCATTTCCGTCAAATCGAAGACCTGTGGGATTACTATTCAAAGTACACTGATTATTAGTACAACTTATTAGATTACGCTCATCTAACTCTTTCTCACTCGCAAGTGCTGCCTTGCTTTGACTATCTGCAAACCACCTAATAGTTGTCTTTACAAATCCGTTCGGATATGGTTTAGAATATAAAAACTGATCTGTAATCAAGTCCTGCTCATATACAGCATCTAAAGGAACCAATGTTAAACTACAAACCCTATCATTAGTACACACATATGTTACCCTAAACATTGGCTTATGATGTTTACCACACGCACTTAGAAGCAAAGCTGAAAATATTATAAAAAGTAAAAAACTTAATTTGAATTTAAAATCATTTATTAACCCTGTCATATAGTTTACTAATAAAATTTAAAATAAATCTAATTTTAAGAAAGACTAAATAAGCTTAATACATGAGTTCTAGTCATTTTATATACAATTTAAGACACCTAAAGTTTAGAAACAGATTTTATTTTTGAATTTTTTCTTCAGTTCTAAAGAATATTGAATAGCCTAGCTATAGATAATTTTATAACTTACATTTACGCCTCTTTCTTTAAGCGTGTTTCTAAACCTTTATAACTTACAAGATATTTCAAATATCAACAGACCATAAAAGTACTCTTAAATTATTTATATCTAAATTCATTCATAATTCGTTATAAATAATAATTTTTAAAACAAATAAAAATTAGGTTATATAAATCATCCTGATTTACCCCATTGTCCTTGTGCATAACCAGGTATTTGCTGTAGTCGTGAATATAGCTTATCAGCATTACCAACCCCGCCACCAAGGCCTTTAAGTTCAAAAGAAAATAAGAATGTATCTGTAAGGCCTCCTAATAAAGTAGGCTCATTAAGGTCTTGGTTTGTATAAGCACTTGCTTGATATAAAAATCTAATGGCCCATGATTTGGCATTATATTGAACTCCAACAAAAGCATTAGCAAGCTGTTTTTGTTGAAAGTTATAGTTCCATAATCCAGCTACTGCCCAGTTATTTGTGATATTTAATATTGTACCTAATGTAATAGTTTCTTGATGCTGAGGAGCAACTCCATCATCTATTTGTTGCTGAGTTAAGGCATTCCAATTATTTGCAATATTATTATATGAAACACTAAGGATATTTTCATTTTCGTCTTTATATACTAGAGAGTAAACCTGATAGTCTAAATTATTTCTATTAATCCTATAGTTTACCTGACCATTAAAGTATAAATTCTTAGTTATATACATATCAAAAGAACTCATAATTGGAGAAAAAGTATCTTTTGAAAATTCGTCTGTCATACCGGGATTAGGACACTTTGAATTACCTTGACATAAAGTAACTCTTCTATCTGTAAAGTACAGCATTTGCCCAATTTTTGCTGTAGCTAAAGTACTACCATCAGATTTATCTAACGTTGATGCCTCTAATGCATATGTGACCTGATTAGCATTATTAATCCTATCATGTCCTGTGAAACGGTTAACTTGAAACATCTGCTCATATTGCTCATTCTGTAAGCTGGTATCAAATAGAGGAATATCTGTCTGATCCTGATATGGAATATATGTATAGAACAACCTAGGATGTAGTGTTTGTGTGAATGAACCTACATCATTTGTAACATCACGATCAAAGTATGCTCCAGCATCAATATTAAATATTGGGATTATACTTGTTACAGAACTATTATTAAACTTAATAGTATCTGTTGGTTTTCTTTCCAACTGATAGTAACGAATAGGTACTTCTAAAGATGGCTTTATATAGATCCAACTATTAGTATAGTTTCCAGCAAGCTTTGGCGACTCATAACCTCTAAAAGCATTCACATTTGTTCCTAATGCCGCACCAGGATCTCCTGATACAGGGCCGGGAGATTTTTGGAAAAATGTATTAAGGGTATCAACCTTTACTGTTAGATAGTTTGGAGTATAGCCTTGAGATGTAAGATTAAATCTCACTTCGGGTAACTTTGCATATGGCGTATTATCAACTGTTAATGTTGGATTTACTTTACCGTAATATAAAATTTTAATGCCTGAATTACCATAACTGTTTTTATAATCCAAATCAAACTCTCTATCAAGTAATGTTTTGGTAACTAAGTTAATATTTCCAACTGAGAAATCATTATAATACTGAGCATCACTCACATAATCATACTCAAAGTTTGTCGATATGCCACTCTTAAAAGCACTCTTACTAGTCAAAGTAAATGCTCCTCTTATTTCTTGTGCCTGAAAATCATAAGGGACTATAGATCCTTCAAATTGCTCTTGGGTATTCTCTGACATATATCTAAAAGTACCATTTTCCATCAAACCTCTTTTTGACCAAAGTACTGTATCTAACAATAAATCATAGTTAGGTGCAAGATTAAAATAATAAGGAATAGATATACCATAACCAACATTTGTATTTTGGAGGATACTTGGCATTAAGAACCCAGACCTTCTTTTATTATCAAGAGGATGAGAGTAGTATGGTATATACATAACAGGTATATCTTTGATTTCAAAATAACCATTTTTTATATATGCCATATTTGCTTTAGTATCTATATCAATATTTTTCCCAGTTAATCTCCAGTCATTATCATATGGACTACCTGTGGTTATATAACCATCTGATATAAAAATATTATTCTTTTCTTTAATAAAAGATTTACCATAACCTCTTATATAGCCACTAAAGTTTTCTTTATTATACATACGAGTATTTGGAGTTTCTCTGGCCATCCTAAAATAGGTCTGCCCAGCACTATATGAATCATCATCGAAATTTGCGCTCAGATCTTTTGTACGTATAACAAGCCCTGTTGCTGGTTTTCTTACCGTCACATTACCAATGGCATCTAGAAATCTGACTGAAGATAAACTATTATTAAACCCAACAATAGCATTATTGGCATACACTTCTTGGTTACACTGAAGAAAGTCAACATTTCCAGATGTAATCAAATTTCCATCTAAATCATATTGAGAATTTTCACTGGATATTTTTGTTTCTTTGGATTTACATAGTGCCTTGGTAAATTGGCTATCGTTATTATAATAACCTCCAACCATATAAGAGGGTTTATTAACCCAACCCCAATCATTAGCTAGTGCTTTTTGTTTCTGACTAACCTTTAACTCTTTTGCAAAAATATTCTTTGGCTTTGGTGATTTACGACAGTCCCATTGACCATCTTCATCTACTGTACATGCCCAATCTTGCTTAGTAGGATTTCCATTCATTATGCGTGCAGCACTAGCTTGTAGTGGAATTATAAAAATTGCTAAAAAATAAACAAAGAAAATTAGTATAAACATTTATTAAAGCTTTAGCCTTAAATGTTTATCAACTATTGCTAAGTTCATATATCCTCAGACAGAATTTAAAATAAATCTTATTCTAAGAAAATCTAAAAAGACTTAATATATGACTTATAGCCAATTTATATACAATTTAGGACATCAGAAAATACTAAATAACCTCAGTTCGGAATTAAAAGCATTGTAAATTAAGGGTTTAGTAGTGTTTTTAGGTTAAAATAAGCGAAAAAC
>NZ_JBGCTX010000089.1:0-7826 GCF_041102755.1 Francisella sp. 19X1-34 | reverse complement strand
ATATCTAGGAATGATTAAATTAGCTTGTACTTTTATTTGGCTTCGATGAAAATTTATTTTTGTGCACAGAACCTATTAAAATACTTATAATTTTATACAAACACATTGTTTAACTATAGCTATTCATAGCAACTTTCTTACTTAAAAATATTATAGTTCTTCTATTATTCAACTGTTACAGACTTAGCTAAATTTCTCGGTTGATCAACATCTGTACCTTTAATTATAGCAACATGATATGAAAGAAGCTGAAGAGGTATTGTAAACACTATTGGTGCACTAAAATCATGGCCACCATCTAACTCTAGTACAATGCTATTATCAAAATTCACTCTCTCCTTAATAGCTTTATCAACAAAAAGTATTAGTTTACCACCTCTGGCATGAACTTCTTGAAGATTTGAAAGTGTTTTATCTAATAAATTATCATTAGGTACTACTGCTACTATTGGCATATTTTTATCAACTAAAGCTAATGGTCCATGTTTTAACTCCCCAGATGGATAAGCTTCTGCATGGATATAAGAGATCTCTTTGAGCTTTAAAGCTCCTTCAACAGCTATAGGGAAATATAAGCCCCTTCCAAGAAATATCGTATGCTCTTTGTCTGAGAAATACTCACTTATTTCATCTATTTCAGGATCTAGCTTCAAAGCTCCCATAGCTAAGGCTCGAGTATTCTTGAGCTCTTGAATATATTTTGTAATCTCAGAATCTGATAGGCTTTTTCTAAGTTTAGCCATCTCCAGTGTAAATATTGCTAGAGCTATTAGCTGAGTAGTAAATGCTTTGGTAGATGCAACACCTATCTCAACACCTGCTTTTGTCATAAATGCTATATCAGACTCTCTCACTAATGAGCTATTGGGTACATTACATATACACATACTTCCAGCATAACCTTGATTTTTACTCTTTCTGAGAGATTCTAAGGTATCCGCTGTCTCACCTGACTGAGATATACTCACAAATAAAGAGCCATCGACAACGACATTATCTCTATATCTAAGCTCACTTGCAATCTCAACACTGCATGGAATCTTGGCATATTTCTCTATCCAATACTTAGCCGTCATCCCAGCATTATAACTTGTACCACAAGCTACAATACATATATGCTTAGTTTTCTCAAATAACTCTTTTGCTCTATTATCAAAATTTTCTAGTGTGATTTCATTATCATCCTTTAATGATGCTGAAATTGTATTTGAAATAGCTTCAGGCTGCTCGTATATTTCTTTAAGCATATAGTGCTTATAGCCATCTTTTGATGCACTAGAAGTTGAATAATTATATTCTTCAACTTCAAGATTTTTTGGAATTCCTTGTGCATCAAAAACATCAACCTCATCCTTAGAAACTATTGCAATATCACCTTCATCAAGATAAGAAAACTTATTTGTTACTGGCAATAAAGATAAAGTATCTGATGATACAAAATTCTCATCAATACCCACACCTATAACTAAAGGTGATCCAGAACGCACTGCTACAATTTTATCAGGAAAATTTTGCGATATAATTGCTAAAGCATAAGCTCCTTTTAACAAAGCTATAATACGCTTAACATTACCTATTATAGATTCTTGAGTATTCCACTCTCTATCTAACAAGTGCGCAACGACTTCTGTATCAGTATCTGATTTAAAGCAATAACCATCCGCTATTAATAATTTTTTAAGCTCAGAAAAGTTTTCTATAACACCATTATGTACTATACAGAAGTTCTCTGATGCATGAGGGTGAGAGTTTTCTTTTGATGGTTTACCATGAGTAGCCCATCTTGTATGTGCTATACCAATATTGCCTTTGAAGTCTGCTAAAGTATGTACTGATTTTTCAAGCTCAATAACTTTACCAACTTCTTTGCATATATCTATATTTTTTTGATTATCAACTATAGCTAAACCAGCTGAGTCATAGCCTCTATATTCTAGCTTTTTTAAGCCTTCAATTAAAATATTTGTAACATTTCTTGTTGAGTTTGCGCCAACTATTCCACACATAATAAAATCCTATTAACTATGTTATTTGTCAGTTTTTTTCACTGGTCTTTCCCAACTATCGATATGACGCTGTCTAGCTCGAGATATTGCTAAATTATCAGCAGGCACATCTTTTGCTATCGTAGAACCTGCACCAACAGTTGCGCCTTGTCCTATACTTACAGGAGCTACTAGTTGAGAATCAGAGCCAATAAATGCATAGTCCTCAATTACAGTTTTATGTTTATTTACACCATCATAATTACAAGTAATAACTCCTGCTCCAATATTACAATTTGAGCCTATTTCACTATCTCCAAGATAAGTTAAATGAGATGCTTTTGAACCTTTACCAAGAACAGTTTTCTTTGTCTCAACAAAATTACCAATAACCGCTTCTTCTTTTATATCACAGTCTGGCCTAATTCTCGCGAATGGACCAACAATAGCTCCTTTTCTTACAATAGACCCATCAACCATAGTATTTGCTTTAATTTTAACATTATCCTCAATAGTACAGTCTTTTAAGATACAATTTGCCCCAATAACAACATTATCACCAAGCTTTACATTACCTTTTATAATTACATTAATATCAAGCCAACAATCTTTACCTACATCCAAATGACCTCTTACATCAAATCTGTTTGGATCAGCAATACTTACACCTTTAGCCATAATCCTATCAGCTATTGTTCTTTGCCAAGTTCTCTCAAGGTCTGCAAGCTGCTGTCTATCATTAACCCCTAATATTTCAAATTCATAAATTGGGTGGGTTACATTTATAGACAAACGATCATTTTTAGCAAACGTGACAATATCTGTTAAGTAATATTCTTTTTGAGCATTATTAGCTTCTAAGTTAGGTAACCATTTTTCTAAGAGATTCTTATGTGCACAATAAATACCAGTATTTATCTCTTTTATTTGACGTTGCGCATCATTTGCATCTTTTTCTTCAACAATCTCAGATACTGCGCCAAACCTATCTCTTACTATTCTTCCTAGACCTTTAGGATTTTCAACAAATGCAGTTAAAACACCCAAATCATAATCATGAGTAGTAGACACAAGGTTATCTAAAACCTCTGCTGATATTAATGGAACATCTCCATATAAAATTAAAACTTTCTGACTTTTTAAGTGTGATAGTGTTTGTAATACAGCATGGCCAGTCCCTAACTGCTCTTCTTGATATACAAATGTTATACCTCTACCAGCCAAAACATCTTCAACCTGCTCTTTTAAATGCCCCGTCACAACAACAATATTCTCAGGATTCAACCTTTCAACAGATTCAACAACATGCTTTATAAGGGGTTTCCCTGCCAGTGTTTGCAAAACTTTTGGTTTGTTTGAGTTCATTCTAGAACCCTTACCTGCAGCTAAAATTACAACTGATAAATTCATAATGTAAAAATCTCCCTATTATTTATTTTTATAATAGTTTTCTAGTAAAACTGTAATAATTTGATAGTGATCTTCTAGCATTCTATCACACATCTCATTAAGAATTGACCTGATAGGAACCCATTTAGCATTTTTTGCATCATCTGCTGCTTTAATATTGGGTAATTTTGACCATTTCTCAAATACAAATAACCCTACATGACTAATTGTTCTACCTCGAACTGATCGAGATGGATAATCAAAAACTTTCTCAGATCTTTTGGCTATAGCCAACTGCTCAACTGTTAAATCAATATTTGTTTCTTCAAGTAATTCTCTAGTAATTGCTTGAGATACTGTTTCTGTATACTCTAAGAAACCTCCTGGTAATGCCCAGAGATTCTTTCCTGGGAAACCATTTCGCTGAACCAAAAGTATATGATCATTTACTATTACTAAGGCATCTACAGTTACTAAAATTGGTTTGTATGGTGCAGGTTTCCATGATTTCTTATAGTCTATGACATAGTCATTCTCTTGTACTAAATCATTATAGCTTTGTGTTTTCATAAAATCATTAAGAAACTTATATGTGGCTATATTAGGATCCTGACTGCACATGTAATCAGCTTTAATAAAACCTTTATAAAACTCTAATCTAAAATCTGTTGCATTATAATTTTTATAATTATCGACAGCGACAAACCCCCATTCAGGAAAACTTTCAAGATAATAGCTAGAATCATCTTTTATATGCCCCACAATAGCTACTGTTTGACCTTGTTTAGCATGCTTAGCAACATTATTACGCAAAGCTTGTTCCCATTTTTGTTCTTCATAAAAAAAATCTGCCAAAGGCTCTATCATAACCCTAGATAAGTTGACTCCTGAGATTTTCAAATCCTCTTCAATCATAAACTTTCTTTGCTCGAATGAGAAAGGATTCTTAATATTAGGGGCATTAAAAGAGCTACCAACATTTATGATAACCCTCTCACTTTTTGAAAGAGCCACTAAAATATTATGCAAATGTCCTTTATGGAAAGGCTGAAACCTCCCTATAAATACTGAGATATCATACATTTTAATTACCTATGTATTTAATACTTGAGCTTGTGTATCACTATCATAAACTGTTCCACCTGCTGGTGCAGTATATTGAGTATAGTCTTGACCTGATTGATTTTGTTTCTGCTGCGAGTTTGCTTTATCCATAGTTCTATCATAAGAGCTAAAGAAAGTTCCTTTCTTCAATGATCCTGCAAACCCTTCCACACCTTGCTTACTAGATTTCTTATCTGCTGCTCCTAGCTCTGCTTCAGTTTGCTTAACTATCTTGATATTAGCATTACTCTTAAGCTTAGTGTCATTTAACGCTTTACGTATTTGACTCAATAGTTTAACACTTTGATTTATATGATCTGGGGCTAGAGTTTTACCATCGCCTGTAAATACGCTTTCAACTTTTACTAAACTTGAAAGATCATCTACTTTACGAGCTTTAATAACAAATATCAAATTCTTTTTAGTATCTTTAACTCTTATAAGATTACCTGCTAATATCTCATCTTTTACGGATAGCAACTTATAATCTTTTGGCCTTTTTTTGAAATACTCTTCTAGTAAATTCAAAGTTATAGCTATAGGCTCTCTGAATACCAGTTTCAATGCTCCTGTACTATCATAAAGAACACTTATAGAAACTTCTGCAATTTGATCATCAATAATCTTAGACATATTAAACTTATCAGAATAATTAGACGGAAGCATTTCTTTCTGAGCTTCACTAACTTGTGATTTAGCGTATTTATTATTTCCTTCTGGAAGCTTAAGTGCTGGTTTTATTGCATTACCATTTAACCCTGCTGGTATTTTTAAAGGTTGCTCTTCTTTAACTTGAACTCTTGCATAATCATATTTTCTATTTCTAAATGGCATACCACTTACAGTTTCTGATAGATTTTCATATGAAAAATCATTATCAACACTATTTGTTGAACAATCTTGCAATAGGAAAGCAAAGCCTAACATTACAAGTATTTTAGATATATTTTTCATTATTTTAAATTCATATGATTTGAATGATTAAGTTAGCTAAATATTATAACACAGTGATATACTAATATATAAAAAGGTTTTAGTAATAAACATGAGTATACCTAATGAAAGATAACTTATTTATATTTTTACAATATTTATTGCCACATGGTTTAACATCAAGATTAGTAAGTAATCTTGCTGAGTCAAAAAATAAGGCTATAAAAAATTACTTAATCAATTTAGCTATAAAGAAATTTAAAATAAATATTGATGAAGCAAAAGAAACTGATCCTAATAATTACTTATCTTTTAATGACTTTTTTACAAGAGAGTTAAAAAATGGAGTAAGACCTATAAATACAGATCCAACTATCATTACATCTCCTGCAGATGGTGTCTTAAGTGAGTTTGGAAATATAGAAAATGGCACACTTATTCAAGCAAAAGGAAAATCTTTTACCCTAGAATCACTAATAGCAAATAATTCCCATAGTGATTTTACAAAGTTTGCAACAATATACTTATCACCTAAAGATTACCATAGAGTTCACATGCCTATAGATGGTAAATTAACCAAAATGGTTTATATACCTGGCAAACTTTATTCTGTTAATAAATTAACGACAAGTAAAATAGATAATCTATTTGCAAAGAATGAAAGATTAGTTTGTTATTTTGATACGCAAATCGGTGAAGTAGCTGTAATTTTTGTTGGTGCTCTTCTTGTTGCAGGTATAGAAACCGTATGGCATGGTAAAGTTGCTCCTAGCTACTATAAAGATATACAAACTTGGGATTATAGTAGTGATAATTATAATATTGAATTTAAAAAAGGTGATACAATTGGCTGGTTTAATTATGGATCAACTGTTATTGTTCTAACACCAGGAGAAAAAGTATCTTTTAACTTTGAAGAAAATAATTCAAATATAAATGTTAATCAAGATTTAGCTTTTATAGTAGAGTAAAGATTTACATTTATCCAACAACGGCTGAATATGTTTGTTTTTGTAAGATTTTCTGATTTACACTCATTAACATAAGCAACTTCCCTATTAAGGTCAGCACTATCTTCATTTAATCTAAATCTAGGCGGTAATTTAATATCGAATCTCTTTGCCCATTTTCTGATAGTCACATGCTTAAAACCTAATACTTTTTCAGCATCTTGATAACTTAAACCTTCTCTTTGACACTTTAATAACATTTCTCGTGCTGAACACTTAAATTTATCTTCAACTATCTGTTCAAAGTTTCCTGAGTATTGATTTGCCATAACATTGAGCCTCCTTTAATATATAATTAAAAAGCAAATGACTCCCCCCAACAAAAAAATGTATTCTTTTTTATATTATTATTGAATACTATGTATTATCAGTCACATTACTTAAATTATATTTATTTAACATAAATAACGTTCTCTTAATAATTAAAAATTAATTTAAAAATAAGGAACTGATAATTATTTTTTCATAAATTTCACCCATAATCAATAATAATTTAATTTATTAATAATATTTTTATAATTTTAATTAATTTAATACTAATATAAAGGTGATTTTATACTATTCTCTTTACTATAAATATTGCATTAGTTCTTCATATTGTCTTCTATAACTAATATAATCATGTACAGCATATTTAATTAATATTACAAACATGGATATAAATCATATTTTAATAACTATATTAATGGCCGGCATTCCATTAATATTTGCTATAACAATGCATGAGGCCGCTCATGGACTCATAGCAAAGTTACGTGGTGATAACACTGCATACAACCTTGGTAGAGTTACTTTAAACCCAGTTTCACATATAGATCCTATTGGAACTCTATTATTACCAGCAATAATGTTATTATCATCTATAGCAGCTGGTTTTCCTTTTATATTTGGCTGGGCAAAACCTGTACCTGTAAACTATAACAACTTAAAAAAACCTAAACTAGACATGGCTCTAGTTGCTTTAGCAGGACCTTTAGCAAACTTTATAATGGCAATACTATGGGCCGTAGTAGCAAAATATATAACTTTACATCCATATATACAGGGTATGGCTTTTTACGGCATTATGATAAACATAGTACTAATGATTTTAAATCTAATACCTATCCCTCCGTTAGATGGAAGTAAAATTGTAACAGCTTTTTTATCTCCATCATTAGCACTTAAATATAATAGTATGCAAAGATATGGATTTTTTATTTTACTTGCTTTAATAATTATTCCTTTTAACGGCTCAAATTTATTATTTTCTATTATGAAACCATTTATAGTAGCAATTACAAGTTTTATTCAATTTATAGTTTTCTAAAAGTCTAGCTAAAATCTAATTTAACCTCAGTTCGGAATTAAAAGCATTGTAAATTAAGGGTTTAGTAGTGTTTTTAGGTTAAAATAAGCGAAAAAC
>NZ_JBGCTX010000088.1:0-7884 GCF_041102755.1 Francisella sp. 19X1-34 | reverse complement strand
TATCTAGGAATGATTAAATTAGCTTGTACTTTTATTTGGCTTCGATGAAAATTTATTTTTGTGCACAGAGCCTATTTAACTTTGTAAGTGATTTAGTACAAAAGATAGTTATTATCTAAATAACTTACAGCTTTTATAGATTAAATAAGATTGTTCACTTTAGAGTATCTCCAGTCGATCAGATTAAAATAACGCTAACGATTCTAACAGCATAATTTATTAATTGCAAACTTATAGATTTATATATCAATATTTATTATTAGAAAGGTTCCAGTGGGTTTAAAATAGGTGCTATATTTAAAAATGCTAATGTTATAAAGATATATTTTATGAAACGAAGTAAAACTAGTTAAATCATTAATGATTTAATTACTATATATCTAAGATATTGCTAGGTGATCAATTGAATTATAGCAAGTGTTTGTCTAAAATTTTTATATAGCCTGGTTGAGGTTATTTATCGAATTTTAAATCTATTTAAATTTTTATAAGAATAATATGTTAGATCAAGTTGGTTGAAGTCTTTTTGGATGTTTGTTTTAGGTGACTTGAGAGTGGCTAGTATTATTGCTTAAGTAGTTAGGAAATGAGTCAACTGGGTTATAAAAAAGTACAATACAATTTAGTTAATAATGTTTGCAACTGAATTGTTTCAAGTACTAATTGTAAATCTAAATAAACTTAAAAAGGTGAATAAAATGTTTAAATATAATCACGTTTTATATGCGATAGATACTTCTGATAAAAATATTGAAGAAGCTGTTTAGAAGGTTATAAACTCAGTCAAACAAAATAATACTAAACTTACTATAGCTCATTATATTCAGTCATTGGTAAGTGCGTATCCTGCATATTTTTCTTATAACCTTTCTAAAGAAGAAGATATTCAAAAACAAATGGTTAATGATGCAAAAGATAAGCTATTACCTATACTATCTAATAATGGCTTAAGCGAAGAGAATTTGATCATTGATATATCTACTGATATTAGAGTATCTATTTTAGATAAAGCTAATGAGCTGGGTGCTGATATAATTTGCTTAAATAGTCATAAACATAATTTGTTTGCTAGAATAGGATCTGTAGCTGACTATATTGTAAATAATTCTAAATGTGATGTCTTAGTTTTAAAATAAAAGCTTTCAAAATAAATAACTATGCTTATTTTCTTATAACTAGATCTTAAATTATATAATTTTGCTGTACAAACCTATGCATAGTCTTTGTTTTTGAATATCTTGTATTGTAGGTCTTAATCTAAAATTTATTTAAAGGGAATAAAATGGAAAAGCGAGTACTTCTAATTACAGGAGCAACTAGTGGGATTGGTAAAGCAACAGCTATAAATGCAGCTAAGGCAGGGTTTAAACTAATACTCACAGGTAGACGTGAAAATCTTTTAAAAGAATTAACAGAACAAATTGGTGGTGATAAAGCTATTTATATCCCTGGAGATATAACTAAATTTAAGGATCAAGAAAAAGTTGTACATACAGGTGTAAATCATTGGGGTAGGCTTGATGCAGTTTTTGCAAATGCAGGAATTGGATCTACAACACCTGGTACAGAGTTTGGAGATCCTTTAAGTTGGGATCAAATTATAGATACTAATATCAAAGGAATTCTTTGGACAGCAAAGTTAACATTACCCCACTTAAAAAAACAAAAAGGTCACTTTTTACTGACTAGTTCAGGGGCTGGTAAAAAAGTTTTAAAGGGTTCTATCTACGGTGCTTCTAAATGGTTTGTCCAAGGCTTTGGAGGGAACTTAGCTGCTGAAATGGAGCAATGGGGAGGAAAATGTACCATAATTTCACCAGGATCAGTAAATACTCCTATTTTTGATAAACCTTCTAATAAAAGACTAAGTCCTGATGATGTTTCCGAAGCAGTTTTATATGCTTTAAATACTAATCAAAAGAATATTATCCGTGAAATACGTCTTGTGCCAAATATGAATTTAGATTGATCTTATCAAGTTCTTATACTCAAACTTTAAATCATGCTTTTGCTATATAAACACTATATTTAGTCTTTGTTTTCTAATAACTTGTATCGTAGGTAGATTTTCAAAAAATCATTTAAAGGAGATAGTATGAGAACAAATGAGTCTAAAGAATTAGCAGCTCGTGAAACTGTGATTAGGACATTCAAAAATATGGAAAATATTTTTTCTGATAAGGATGGATCTTTGGCAATAGAAAGATTAATGAGCGACACTTTACCAGAATTTTCTATAGTAGGACCTACCGGCCATAAAATTAGTAGAGATGAGCTTAGAGGTGCACTAGAGAGTTGTATTGGAAAAAAAATAAATATAAAAATAGAAGCCTTAGACTTTGATACTGTCTCATCTAGTGACGATTTGGTAGTCTTAAACCTTTTAGAGAAACAAAACTATAATGGTGAAGATAGAGTTTTACGTTGTACAGTGCTAATTTGTTTTTCTGAAGGTGCTCCAAAGTGGAAGTTTCTTCATGAAAATGTAGTAGTTTCAGATTAAAGTAAGATTTTTGCTATTTAATGATATTAGCAATATTAGTCGCTGTTTGTTCAATGTTCTTGGCAGCATTAGTAAGTATAGTTTCTAAATCTGTATAATAAGTTATAGATGAGAATATGGCATCTATAGCTGAGTTATCTAAATCAGTATCACTAAGTTCGTAACTTCCAACTATTGCAATTACTTTTTTGACCTTTTGACTTTTAGCTTTTTGAGCAATAGTAATAGGGATTTTGCCATATAAACTCTGCTTATCCATTTTACCCTCACCAATGATTAGTATATCTGTGTTTTGGATATAGTTATCAAACTTAATAGTTTCTAAAATAAGCTCTGCACCTGAGACTAGTTTTGCATTTAAAAAGGCTGCTAAAGCAAAACCAACACCACCAGCCGCTCCAACACCGGCAACATTTTCATAGTCTTTATTTAGAGATTTTTTACAAAGTTCAGCAAAGCCTTTTATTTTTTTATCTACTTCATCAAGTTGGTTATCGGCTAACCCTTTTTGCTTACCAAAAGTATGAGTCGCACCATTTTTACCACATAGTATATTGTTTACATCACAGGCTATCTTAAACTCTGAGTCTTTAATTCGCTCATCAAAGCTATTTAAATCAATATTTTTTATACTAGGTAGATTATCTGGATAACAGTTTACAATAACTTCATTTTTATCATTTATAAATTCTACCCCTAATGCTTGAAGTAAACCAATACCTGCATCATTAGTGCCACTACCACCTAATGTTAAAATGAATTTTCGAATTCCTTTATCTAAAGCATCTGTGATAATTTGACCAAATCCATATGTGTTTGATTTTAGCGGATCTCTTTTGCTTTTAGGATACAAGTTTAAACCACAGCACTGAGCTAACTCTATAATTGCAGTATCTTTATTAATTAGGTAATTAGCTGAGATAATGTTACCAAGGTGAGCCTTTACTTTAACACGGATTTTTTCTGCTGAAGTTAAATTTTGTGATATAGCATCAAGAGATCCTTCGCCTCCATCAGCAACTGGGACTTTAATATACTGTGCTGTAGGGAGTATTTTTTTAAATCCTTTTTCTATAGCGTTACAGACTTCAATGGCGGATAGGGACTCTTTGAAAGAGTCTGGTGCAATTACTATTTTCATAAGAGTTTATTTTATAATCACTTGTGGTCTAAAACTATTGTATTTTATTTTAGTAAATATTTCATATAATTAAATTTATTACTTAGAACTTAATCTTTTAATTATGAACGATAGTATTTATAAAAAAGTCAGTTGGCGAATTATGCCATTTCTTTTAATTTGTTATACGCTGGCCTACTTAGATAGGGTTAATGTATCATTTGCTAAAATACAGATGGTTTCTGATTTGTCACTGTCAGAGACGGTTTATGGTTTTGGAGCTGGGATATTCTTTATAGGATATTTTATATTTGAAGTTCCTAGTAATTATCTCCTAGTTAAGGTCGGTCCAAGTAGGTGGCTAGGGTTTTTGATGGTAGTTTGGGGTATACTTTCATCTTGTACTATGTTTATTAACTCAGCTAACCAGTATTATGTTTTAAGATTTGCTCTAGGTTTGGCAGAAGCAGGTTTTTTTCCAGGTGTTATTTACTATTTGTCTGAATGGTATCCTTCATATAAAAGAGCTAAAGTAACAGCTATATTTTTTAGTGCGACAGCAATCTCGGGTATATTAGGTGGCCCTATCTCAGGTTTTATAATGGATGTTTTTAATCAATATCATTATGATGGTTGGAGAATGCTGTTTTTAATTGAGGGGATTCCTACAATTATTTTGGGCTTTTTAGCACCAAGGATTTTAAGTTCAATTGATAAAGCAAAATGGTTAACTCAGCAAGATCGAGATTATTTAAATAATCAACTAAAACAAGATCAGTTAAGTCATCAGTCATATAAAAAAATGGCTATCTTTTTAGATATTCGAGTTTGGTGGCTATCACTAATTTATTTTTGTGGGATTACAGGTTTATATGCTATCAGCTTTTATCTACCAACTTTAATTGAAGATTCTGGGATAACAAATATCTTTATGATAGGTGTAATCTCTGCAATACCTTATATATTTGCTGTAGTTGTAATGATAGTTGTAGGTGCAAGCTCTGACTATTTTAAAGAAAGAAAATATCATTTAGTTGGAGTCAGTGTGATGGCTGTTATAGGTTTTGTTGGAATAGGAGTATTTGATGGTAATACCTACTTAGCATTAATCTTTATGTCGCTAGCAACAGCAGGGATATTAACCTTGATACCATTATTTTGGAGTTTACCAGCAGCAATATTAAGTGGTATGGCAGCAGCAATTGCAATCGCGATAATTAATTCTTTAGGTAATCTTTCAGGTTTTGTAACACCATATTTAGTTGGATATATTATCGACTCCACAGCATCAATATCTCTAGCATTATATATGGTAGCAGCTGTTGTTTTAATTGGAGCTATTTTAATTTATATGTTTCTAACTAAAACATCAAAAAGATCAATCTAATGTTTGTAATTATCATATTTTTTGTTATAATACAGTGTCTAGTTTTTATCTAGGCGAATTGGAATAATAACAAAAAGTCAGAAGTCTATCACGAGTTGTAGGCAGTTCTGAGAATTTAAAATCTAATAAATGGAGTAATAAATGTACGCGATAATTAAAAATGGCGGTAAGCAATATAAGGTAAAAGAAGGCGAAGTAGTTAAGCTAGAAAAATTTGACCTTGGTATTGGTGAAAAAGTAGAGTTTGATACAGTTTTAATGGGACAAACTGCAGAGGGAGAAGTTAAAATTGGCGCTCCTGTTGTAGAAGGTGCTAAAGTTGTTGGTGAAGTTGTAGAGCAAGGTCGTCATAAGAAAGTAAAAATTATGAAGTTCCGTCGTCGTAAGCACAGCATGAAGCAGCAAGGTCACCGTCAGTATTTTACAGAGGTAAAAGTTTCATCTATTAGTTTATAATTTTATTAAGAATATTTAAGGAGTATACAAATGGCTCATAAGAAAGCTGGTGGTAGTACTAGAAACGGAAGAGATTCAAACCCTAAGTATTTAGGTGTTAAAAGATATGGTGGTGAGTTTGTTAAAGCAGGTACAATTATTCTGCGTCAAAGAGGAACAAAAACTCATCCAGGTGTAAACGTAGGTTGTGGTAAAGACCATACTTTATTTGCTCTTAAAGATGGTACAGTTAAGTTCCATACTGGTGGTGCATTAAGCCGTAAATTTGTTTCAATCGACGAGTAATCTTCGTCTTTCTAATAGTAAAATTTCTTCTAATTATTTGTGTAGCTATAGGTATTGATAAAAATCCAATACCATTGTTTGATAAGAATCTCTTTGAAATAAATTTTATCTTAAATAAATGTCTAAAAATTTATAGTTGCTTGTAAAGTTATTTATATGATTATAGATGCTTAAAATCTATCTACATTGAACCTTTGAGTAGTTTTTTGTTTTTGCTATAACCATAAAGAAAAATACTAAAACATAAAATATTAAAAGATGTTGTTATTATTAGATAGTATACAGAGGGGAAAAATCCAAAACTAATGCTGAAATAAAGATTCATACAAACTATTTGAAGCGAACAAATAGCATTTATTAGAAGCCCTGAAATATAGCTAAAAGCTAACAATACACTACCAATGAATATTAAGAACCCAAAGAAGTAAGAAGTAATCATAAGAATGCTATAAGATGATGATGGAATAAGGTTTAAGTAGCTATAGAAGATCATAAATATTATGCTACATCCTACTATGATACTAACATGTAAGATATTGTTTTTTGTTATTCTTTGAGGATATACCTTGATTTTATGGGTTATTAGTATTGCTAATATAGATAGTGTTAGGTCATTAAAGAAAGGCTTGAGACTTTTGATAAATTCAAAAGTGCTAAAGTCATCAAAGTTATAAAAACTAATAAAATTGGCAAATGTTGCTAGAAAATAAAAATACCATGCATCTTTTTTAAAAGAGCTAATTCTAATAGCAAATATTAATGTAAATATTTGAACAGTCAATAAAAGAAAATATGTTTGCATAAATTACCTTAAATCTGCTTTTTTATAAAATCACAAAATTATAGATTAATAATGATCAAAAGCACCCAAAACGTGTCTACTTTGAGTCTTTGAGTAGTTTTTTGTTTTTGATGTAAGCATACGTGAATATAAGTAGATTTAATATATTAAAAAGACTATTTATAAGAAACATCGTAATACTTTGAGGATATATTATTTGGTAGTATATGCTCATTACTATCATTTGCACACAATAGATAGAATTTATAAGCAAGCCTGCAATATATCCAAATATTAAAAGGGCAGAACCAACAAATACTATAATGCCGAATAAATCTGAAATAAACATACTAACACTATAAAATGGCGACATGGGCAAAGTTAAGTGGTTAAATATAATCATAAATAGTATTGTAAATATAATAATAACAGCTGCAGGTAATATATTTTTCTTTGTTAGTGTCTGTGGTTTGAAACTATGTTTTTTGAGAATAATTATCGCTAGTAGGGATAGTCCTAAGTCATGGCTAAATGGAATTAAGCCTTTGATAAAACCAAGAATACTAAACTCTGCAAAGTTATAGAAACTAATAAATCCAACAAATGTTCCTAAGAAATAAAAGTACCATGCATCTTTCTTGAAAGAAGAGATTTTGATTGCAAATAATACTCCAAATATTGATACTAGTATTTGTATTATATAAAAGCTAATACTCATAATATCCCTATATTCTCTATGTTACTTTTAAATTAAATATACTTTTATGAAACCTGTTTTTGAAGTATTTATACTATAAAGTTAGCTATTTTCTTAAAATACATTTTAATTGATTTAGGATAATTGCTTGAAGCTTGTAAATCTTGTTTGTGAGAATATTAGTAAAATAGTGAGGCGAATGCTACATATATATAGAAGACTAAGAACAAAACTTAAAAAAAGAAACTCATATAATAACTCATATACAAGTGAGCTAATATCATCTATTCATAGAGCAGATATCAAAGCTACTATACTTTCAATAATATGGGCCGCTGGACCTGTAACAGTTATAGCTATTACGTTAGGTTATTACTTAAGTCATGGCTCTAGGGTGCCTTTAGTTACGGTTGCATATTTTTCTTTATATGTATTTTTTGTTGGTTTAGTTGGTTTTGTAAGTAAGATAATTTTTGACTCGATAAAGCATCGTGAGCAAGAAAAAATGCAAGATAGGTTTTTGAGTGTAATGGAGGAGTCTTATCAAAACCTATATTTATCAAAGAAAATGAATTTATCTAGGCTCTGTGCACAAAAATAAATTTTCATCGAAGCCAAATAAAAGTACAAGCTAATTTAATCATTCCTAGATATG
>NZ_JBGCTX010000087.1:0-7986 GCF_041102755.1 Francisella sp. 19X1-34 | reverse complement strand
CTCAGTTTATTATTTCTCCAATTAAAATCAATAATTATAAATATTTAGACATGAAGTAATTATCGAACTGAGGTTATCAATATGTTAATAACAATATATTTAAATTTTGAGGAATAGTAACACATAATAGATACTGTAGTTATTAGAAATCTAAAACATTAGGGAGGTTAGATGAGAAAAATAATACTATCAGTATCGATGATTATAGCTTCTGTAATGGCTTACATGAAATTGGTAACTATTCTAGTGCTAACTTTCCACCACCTGAGCTTGAGTTAGCTATGTAAATTTAGTTAAAAATAGACTTAGCTCTTAAGAGTATTAAGATATGGCATATACAATTATATCTAAGAAAAATCAAAAATATCATTTAACATAGCGGCTGAGAAAATATTAAATAAGATTCTACTAATGAAGGGATCTGTAGCACCATTTTTGATATGAATGTTAAATAGCTCTAGTAATTTACCATGATCAAATAATTCTGTTGGGATAAAATTGTTACTATGAAATATATCTCCCATCATTATATTTAGAGGAGATTTTGCCTTGCTTGGTGGAGCCATATATGGATGCTTCATATTTTGATAATGTTCAGGTGTGACAAAGTCTTTGCAACTTTCTCTTAGAATGAATTTATCAGTATTATTATAATATTTATACTTAGGTGGTACTTTAGTTATATAATCAATCACATCATTATCAAGAAAAGGTACTCTAGCTTCAACAGAGTGAGCCATTTCAGTACGATCACCTAAAGCAGTTAGTACATAAGCAAAGGTATTTAATGACTGATAATATAGTGAAATATTTAAAGCGTCCCAATTACTTGTATCAATAAAGTTTTTGTCTAAGAATCTTTGGAATTTACCTAAACAGTTTTCGTCTTTAAAGTCTGTGCTAAAGAGATTATTCACTAACTCTACTTGTGGAACATGATTTGAGCAAAAGCTAGGGCTAAAACCTAGCTTTCTTTTTAAGTAATCTATATCTCTAGCTCCATCAGCAAGAAAAACTCCTTTATTTACTTCAATCTTGCTTGCAATAGAGTTTTTATCAAACATTTCTGGATTAACTTGCATAGCATCAATTACATTTGTAATATAGCCACAATTATACTCATCTGATCCTTCACCAGTTAAGACAACTTTATAGTTATTTTCACGTACTAATTTACTTAGCAAATGCTTTGCTACTCCATGAGGATTAAAAGTTGTATTCTCTAAACACCAAAGATGATCAGTAAGATTATCTGCTAAGATTTGATCGTTGATATAGAGAGTATTTTGCTTACCTGAATATTTATTAATCAATTTTTTTGCAATTAGACTTTCATCATAATCTTTATCATCAAATGAAATTGTAAAGGCATCTAGACCTTTACCGCTTAGTTGACTTGCAATAGCATAACATACTGAAGAGTCTATACCACCACTAAGATAAGTAGCAACCGGAACATCTGAAACCAGTCTTCTTTCTATTGCTTTAGTGATTCTAGTACGGTATTGATCAAGAATCTCAGTTAAGCTTTCGCTAGTGTAGTTTGATCTTTCATACTTAGGTTGCCAGTAGCGATGCTCAGAGATGTTACCAGAGCGTATATCATAGACCATAAAATGACTAGGTTTAACATTATATATGTTTTTGAATATAGTATCGCCTTGACTTAATGGCTGGCCGTATAGTCTATCTTTTAATTCTCGTATATTAAATTCAGCCTTTTGTTTGTTATATTTAAGTATGCTTTTTATCTCTGAAGCAAAACTAATGCCTTTGTTATCAATACTAAAATATAGGGGTTTAACTCCGTGTCTATCTCTAAAGGCGATTATCTGCTGTTTATTTTTATCATAGATGACACCAGCAAACTCTCCATTTAACTTAGCAAAGCAATTGTTACCATTTTCTAAATACATAGGCAGTATTATTTCACTGTCAGTATTTGTATTAAATTTATAACCTTTAGATTTGTAGTTTTGACGAATCTGTTTGTAGTCATAAAATTCACCATTTACTATAGCGGTAAGATCATTATTATGTTTTAGAGGCTGTTCACCATTATCAACACCAATTATACTTAGGCGAGTATGGCCAAAAGCAATATTTGGATTATTAAGTATAGTGTAATGTTGCTCATCTGGGCCTCTGTGTTTAAGTAGTGAGAGAGCTGAATTAAAATTTTCTTTGTCTATTTGCTCATTCTTTTTGAAAACCATTAAGATTCCACACATATTAGTCACCTTATTTATTAGTTTATAGAGTCTGATAAGAAAAGTTTGTTATGTTTTAAATTTAAAAACTACCATGTACCTACATTTTCCATACTAGCCCAAGGCTCTTGTTTAGCCAAGGGTTTACCTTCTTGAATTAGTTCTATTGATATACCATCTGGGGATTTTATGAAAGCCATGTGTCCATCTTTAGGGGGTCTGTTGATTATAACTCCTTGATCTTTTAGAGATTGACAGATGTCATATATGTTTTCTACTGAGAATGCTAAATGCCCAAAGTTTCTACCCCCTTCATATATTTCATCACTTTCCCAGTTGTATGTTAACTCTATAAGAGGGGACTTGTCAGTTTTAGCTATATCATAATCATCGTGAGCAGCTAAAAATATAAGGGTAAACTTACCTTGTTTATTATCTTGTCTACTTACTTCTTTAAGTCCTAGTTTATTACAGTAGAAATCTAATGATTTTTCTAAGTCTTTGACTCTTATCATAGTATGTAAATATCTCATTCGAGTATTAACAAGCCAGTTTTTAGCCCAGTTTTCATCAGTGAATGTCTGAATTTCACCAGAAAAGAAATGGCGAAATATATTGATCGAGGTGGAGAGTTTTGAGCCACTTGTTACAATTGCTATTTTTTCAAAATGTTTTCTATGTTTAAATTCTGTTTTAAATTCATCAAGTATGGCTCTTAAACTTATACCAGAAAAATCTTGCATTTTAATTAAGATTTTAACAGCACCATTTTTTGCTAGTTCATCAAGCTTAGGTATTAGTACTTTTGTATAGTCAGAATGAGTTATTTTGCCTTCTACAATAATTTGTGTGTACTTTTTTTCATCAGATATTGTAAACATATTTATTACCTTATTTGTAAATTAATAGCTCTAGATAAGAGGTATCAGCTTTTGATGTTTGATTATATTATTGTATCAAGTTATTAAGAGATTTTACTTTTTTAACAAAATTAATTGGAGAAAATTTACTTCTGAAAGGATATTTATTTTTTATTCTACAGCTGAGCTTCACTTATATATGGTACAAAAGTTTGGGAGATCTTAAAAAGCTAAATATACAAATATTATAAAATTAGTTGCTGGCACACCCAGAGGGACTCGAACCCCCGCATCCGCCTCCGGAGGGCGACGCTCTATCCAGTTAAGCTATGGGTGCAATATTGTAATATAATATAAGTAAAACAGGTAAATCTCTAGTAAGGATTTAAAGTATTTATTATTTATAATAAAGTTTGACTAAATATTGTAATAAATAGTAATACTTTAATTGTATTTCTAATAAAAATGTTTGATATTTTATATATTAAGTTTTTAAATTAGATTGTTTTGGATATGTGGAAACATTCACCATTTAAAACGGTGCTGATATTAGCACCTATTATTTTTTGTTGCGAGTTGGCTATGGAAGCATATGTGCCAGTATTACCTATTATGGGTAAGAGCCTACATACAACACAATCTATGGCTCAGCTAACAATATCAGTCTTTCTTATAATCTCAGGAGTTGGTCAGCTAATTTTAGGACCCTTATCTGATCAGATAGGACGATATAAAGTAATTTTTATGTCAGCTATATTATTTTTAGCTGGGACATTATTTTGTATATTTTCTCCGGGAGTAAAGTTTCTGATATTTTCAAGGGCTATTCAAGCTGTGGGAGCATGTGGGTTAAGCGTAGTAGCTTTTGTCATTATCCGAGATGCTTTTTCAGGTAAGCAAAGTTCAATGGTATATAATTTAGTTGATGCAATAGTATCAATGTCGCCTATATTAGGACCACCTATAGGTGTTACCTTAGCATTACTATTTAATTGGCAATCTATATTTGTTTTTTTATTTATTTTGTCAATAATGACACTTCTAATAATCATATTTTTTGTTAAAGAAAGCTTACCTATTGAAAGGAGAAAAAAATTTTCATTAGGCACTATTTATAGATATTGGACAGTATCTAAATCATTACAGTTTTGGGCTTATTCAATATCTGCCGTATCGGGGATGTCTGCATTTTTAATATTTTTCACTATGATTCCATACATAATTATATATTTAGAAGACCCTTATACAAAGATTTATATTATGTTTGGATTTACTGGAATAGCCTATTTGATAGGAGCGGTATTTGCTAGTTTTATAGTCAATCATTTGGGAGTTTTTAGAACCACTATAGTTGGTGTTGTATGTGTGTTTATCGCTGGCATACTTTCTTTGGCTTCTTATGTTGGCTTTGGATTAAGTCTGTGGATGTTTTTTGCACCGTGTTTTTTTGCTGCTTTTGGATGTGCTATTGCAGCAGGAACAGGAGCTAGTGGTAGTATGGAACCATTTTTTGAAATCGCAGGGGTAGCTTCAGCAATGTTTGGTACAATGGAATTATCATTAAGTGCAATAGTTGTTGGTATAGCAATGTCATTTCCAGCAACTTCAGCATTACCAATTGCTTTAACTATGTTGATTACATCATCCTTTGCATTATTCTTATTGTTTATATTAAAAATCTTTACTAAAGGAAAGCTTGATTAATTTGAAAAAAATCATAGATAAGGAGTTTCTAACTGTTATGGGATATATTAATTGGTTATTCAATACTAGTTGCAGCTTTTAGGTTATCTTCTATAAGGCTAGCAACGACACCTTCGAAATGACAGATTTTATTCCCTCTAAATTTAAAGAAAGAGTAAAATTTTACAAGATTTTGTTTATTATCTATTTTTGTTTTAGATTCAGTAATATGTCCTTCGAAACCATAGTCACCTGAAATAATTAACTTCTCTAGAGTTACCGTAACACCATATGTATTATTACTAATCCAATCAATTCTTTTTTTAACTTGATCAATTCCTTTTAACTCTCTGCCGTTGATAGTCATTAGAATATCGTTTGTTAGATAATCTTCTATATTATTACAGTTAGATTCACCTAAAACGTTATTTAATAAATCTATTACAACTTGAGAGCGAGGATCATCTAAACTTATGTATTTCATATGTACATCCTTAAATAGTTTGTTATAAAAAAATATACGATAAAACTATTACATAGTATAAAAAACTTTAGTTAAAAATATAATAATTTATGAAGCAACTATTTTTGCAAGGCTATTTTGTGATTGTTTATTTAAGAGAATTTCTATTGATATATAAATAACTTTTCATATTTAGAAAGGTTTTATTTTTTAAATTAAGCAAATTTTAACAAAAAATAAAAAAAATTCTTGAAAAAGAATCTTTTGACTCAATATGTATGGTTGCAAGTGCTTAGAACTTAAGGTTGTTCTAAGCTGCAGATAAATTCAAAACTTTAATAAAACAATAGTTAATTTAACAAAGGAGTAAGATTGTTATGAACATTCGTCCATTACAAGATAGAGTATTAGTACGCCGTGCAGAAGAAGAAACAAAATCTGCAGGTGGGATTATCTTAACTGGTAGTGCTCAAGAAAAGCCAAGTGAAGGTGAGGTTGTGGCTGTTGGTAACGGTAAAAAGCTAGAAAATGGTACTACACTACCTATGGATGTAAAAGTTGGTGATAAAGTACTATTTGGTAAATACTCAGGCAGTGAAGTAAAGGCAGGTGATGAGACTCTTCTTATGATGAAAGAAGAAGATATCATGGGTATTATTGGGTAATAAATTAATATTTTGTATAGAGATATCCTGTAATTAAATGCAGGGTAGAAAAAATTTCAAAGGAGAAATAAATATGGCTGCAAAAGAAGTTTTATTTTCAGATGAAGCTCGCGCAAAGATGCTTGATGGTGTTAACACTTTAGCTAACGCTGTAAAAGTTACTTTAGGTCCTAAAGGCCGTAACGTTGTTTTAGATAAATCATTTGGTGCGCCAAATATTACAAAAGATGGTGTATCTGTTGCAAAAGAAATCGAACTAGAAGATAAGTTTGAGAATATGGGTGCTCAAATAGTGAAAGAAGTAGCATCAAAAACTGCTGATGTGGCTGGTGATGGTACTACTACTGCAACTGTACTTGCTCAGGCTTTACTTACAGAAGGTCTAAAAGCTGTTGCTGCTGGTATGAATCCTATGGATCTTAAAAGAGGTATCGATAAAGCAGCTGGTAAGTTAGTAGAAGAGTTAAAAGTACTTTCTAAGCCTTGTTCTGATGCTAAATCTATTGAGCAGGTTGGAACTATCTCTGCTAACTCTGATGCTACAGTAGGTAAGCTTATCGCTGAAGCTATGGCAAAAGTTGGTAAAGAAGGTGTAATCACTGTAGAAGAAGGTAAAGGTTTTGAAGATGAGCTTGATGTAGTTGAAGGTATGCAGTTTGATAGAGGTTATTTATCACCATATTTTGCTACAAATCAAGAAAATATGACTACTGATTTAGAAAGTCCATATATCTTACTTGTTGATAAGAAAATTTCTAATATTCGTGAGCTACTTCCAGTATTAGAAGGTGTTTCTAAGTCTGGTAAAGCTTTATTAATCATCGCTGAAGATGTAGAAAGTGAAGCTTTAGCTACTTTAGTTGTAAACAACATGCGTGGTGTAGTTAAAGTATGTGCTGTTAAAGCTCCTGGTTTTGGTGATAGAAGAAAAGCTATGTTAGAAGATATTGCTATCTTAACTGGCGCTACAGTTATCTCTGAAGAGTTAGGCATGAAGCTTGAAGAAGCAGGTATGGAGCACTTAGGTACTGCAAATAGAGTACAAGTAACTAAAGATGACACTACAATTATCGATGGCGCTGGTGATAAAGAAGCTATCTCTAGTAGAGTAGCTCAAATCAAAGCAAACGTTGCAGAAGCTACTTCAGACTATGATAAAGAAAAGCTTCAAGAAAGATTAGCTAAGCTATCTGGTGGTGTTGCTGTGATCAAAGTTGGTGCTATCACAGAAGCTGAAATGAAAGAGAAAAAAGACCGTGTTGATGATGCTCTACATGCTACTCGTGCTGCTGTAGAAGAAGGTATCGTTGCTGGTGGTGGTGTTGCTCTTATTAGAGCACAAAAAGCTCTTGATGGTTTAGCTGGTGAGAATGATGATCAAAACCACGGTATAGCTCTACTTAGAAAAGCAATCGAAGCTCCTCTAAGACAGATCGTACAAAATGCTGGTGGTGAGTCTTCTGTAGTTGTAAATGAAGTTAAAGCTAAAGAAGGTAGCCATGGTTATAACGCAGCTAACGATACTTATGGTGATATGGTTGAGATGGGTATTTTAGATCCAACTAAAGTTACTCGTTCAGCTTTACAACATGCTGCTTCAATTGCGGGTCTAATGATCACAACAGAAGCTATGGTTGGTGAAATCAAAGAAGATGCTCCAGCTATGCCTCCTATGGGTGGTGGCATGGGCGGTATGCCAGGTATGATGTAATTCAAAAAATATTATATGCTAATTCTTAACATCTGATTAGCATTTCTTTGAAACTCGTAAGAGCTTTTCTCAATACTATATTTATAATTATTTTTATCTAATACTTCCAATACTTTATCTAAGTGTTTAGATCTATTTGATTCTAAATCAAGTATTGGAAATATTCTTACTTCAGATTTTGCTAATCTACACATTTCTAAAATTGATTTTATATGAAAGTCTAGATCTAGGTGTTTACTATACAAAAATAAAAAGTGAGAGCATAAGACTATATCAAAAGATCTATCTGCGAAGGAAGATAAATCTGGTAGAGTATTATATAGACCCTTTACAGACTTTTGTGTAAATTTTTCATAGGCTACCAATCCTATCTTCAAATTTAATCATAAAATGT
>NZ_JBGCTX010000086.1:0-8165 GCF_041102755.1 Francisella sp. 19X1-34 | reverse complement strand
ATTCTGTAAATCCCTTATTGTTATATTTAAAATATATAACCTAATTAAAATTTACACAATTATCTGTAAAGACCCCTGATATATATATATTCCTAATTTGATCACCTTCTGTTAAATCACTCATAGAGATTATTTCATTAATTTGAGCTTTTAAAGAGCCAACTTTAGTAATTTCTCCACCAATTTTTGCTCGAGTTCTGTAATCAGAATAAATAGGAATAGATATAGAAGCTAGAATAGCAATTAGTGATATTGTTACTATTAATTCTACTAGAGTGATTCCCTTAGTTTTAGATAATGTAAGGCTATCTGGGCAGTTATTTCTTCTACCTTCTAACACAGATAAATTAAAAGAATTATTTTTTAATTTAATCATCACCCAAAACAAAGATTAAATTATTATATAGTTATTATACATTTTATTTCACAATTAAAAAATTTTAGATTATCTTTGATTTTTATAAAGTTTAATATAAATTAGTTATTTCCAATAATAAAGAGCTGAATCCCCAAGCTCTCTTTCTATTTCCAATAAGCGATTATATTTAGCAATTCTTTCACTACGACATGCTGAACCAGTTTTTAAATGCCCGCCATCCATAGCAACTGCAAAATCAGCTAGGAAATCATCTTCAGTTTCTCCTGAACGATGAGATATAAAGTATCGCCAACCATTATCACGACACATTCTTACAGCTTCTATAGTTTCAGAAACAGTACCTATTTGATTTAATTTTATTAAAGCAGAATTTGCAGAGTTTTCTTTTATACCACGAGAGATGTATTCTGTATTTGTAACAAATATATCATCTCCAACTACTTCAATATGGCCACCAAGTTCAGTTGTAAAATCTTTAAATCCTTGCCAATCAGCTTCAGATAAAGGATCTTCCCATAAAATAATTGGGTATTTCTTTACCCATTTTTTAGCTAAATTTATTAGATCTTGATTAGTTTTTTTGCCAATACCAGACCATTTTAGATCATATTTATCATCAATATTTGGCGAGAATGAACTTGCTGCGGAATCTATAGCTATTGATATATCTTTACCTGGAATATATCCTGCTTTTTCAATAGCCTCTATAATTAGCTCAATAGCAGCTTCATTACTCTCAACATTTGGTGCAAATCCTCCCTCATCACCAACACTTGTTACTAAATTACGCTCTTTAAGAATGCTTTTTAATTTATGAAAAGTTTCAGCAACATAGCGTAAACCTTCACTAAATGATTTAGCTCCTATTGGTACAGCCATAAACTCTTGAAAATCAACATTATTATCTGAATGTTCACCACCATTTAGTATATTCATACATGGAACAGGGATTCTTCTAGCTCCTGCACCACCAAGATATTGATATAAAGGTATCTCATGTGACAAGGCTGCAGCCCTTGCAACAGCCATTGAGACTCCAAGTATTGCATTAGCTCCAAGTTTTGATTTGTTCTTAGTGCCATCAAGTTCAATCATTATACGATCAATCAATGATTGCTTATGTGCATTTATACCTACTAATGTAGGAGATATAATTTCACTTACATTAGCTACAGCCTTTAATACTCCTTTACCATCATAGCGTGATTTATCACCATCGCGTAATTCAACGGCTTCATTTTCACCTGTACTAGCACCAGATGGTACAGATGCCGTAGCTTTAGTACCATCTTCAAGTTCTACATATACTCTAACGGTAGGATTACCTCGAGAGTCTAGAATTTCCATTGCTTGGATAGATTTTATTTTATCATTCATCTATTAATCTCCTCTAGTTGGAACTCTTATGAAAATAAGATATATATTTCTACTATAGACTATATATTAGTAAGAATAAATAATTGATAATATCCAAAACACTTTATTTAATTTTTTTATACAGCTCTAAAGCTTTATCTCGAGAGCTTTTAAGATCAATAATAGGTTTTGGATAGTCTTTGTTAAGAGTGATATTTGCATCTTTTAAGGTTTTTTCGTGAGCTTCCCATGGTTTTATTAGAAATTTATTAGGTAAGTTAGCTATTTCTGGTACATATTTGCGAATATAGTCATAAGCCTCAAATTTCTCAGACTGTAATACAGGATTAAATATCCTAAAGTAGGGTGCTGCATCTAAACCACATCCAGCAACCCATTGCCAATTAGCATTATTACTAGCAAAATCAGCATCAAATAAAGTATCAAAAAACCATTTTTCACCATATTTCCAGTGAATTAGACAGTTTTTTATAAGAAAGCTTGCAACTATCATACGTACACGATTATGCATATATCCAGTTCGCCAAAGTTCTCTCATGCCAGCATCTACTATGGGTATACCAGTTTGTCCTTGTTGCCATTTTTTTAGAATGGTTAGGTTATTATCCCATTCAAAGTTATCAAACTTTTGATTGATATTTTTATTATGTAGTTCTGGATAATAATATATCTGATAATATGAAAAATCACGCCAGACAAGCTCTTTGATAAAATGCTCTTCATTACTTCCAATAACATCTAAGCTTTGTACAGCATTAAAAATTTGATTAGGTGATATTTCACCAAAATGTAAATAGGGTGAAAGTGATGATGTAGCATCTAAGCTCATATAATCTCTAGCTTTCTTATATTCTTTTACCTTATCTGCTAGAAAGTTTTCAAGTACTTGGCTAGCTGATTTTTCACTAATCTTCCACTTTTTGATTATATCTTGCCAAGAGTGCTTTGGCTCCAAAAGTTTTAATGAATCTAGATCTCTAGAGTTATTAAGCTTTTCTAGTCTATTAAATTTAGGTTTTACAATATTTGATCTATATTTTCTGACTTTAATAAGTTCCTTATAGAAAGGTGTATAAACCTTATAATGTGTACCATCATCTTTTTTACATTCCCAAGGCTCTATAAGTAGACTTCCATTAAAGCTTTTTACGTTTATATTTTGTTCTTGAAGAAACTGCTTTATCTGAATATCTCGATCTATACTATATTTGTCATAACATCTATTCCAATAAAAACCTGTAATATTATTTTCTTTAACAAGCTTTCTTATAATTTCTAGAGGATCTCCAATATAGAAGTTTAACTTATTATCTAGAGATTTATTAAGGCTTTTTAGAGAGTGATGTAACCATAACTTACTTGCGCCACCTATTAGGTGTTTTTCATCGTGAATAAATATTGTGACAGTTTTATCTGCTTGGCTAGCCTTATATAAAGATGGATTATCAGCTAGACGTAAGTCTTGTCTAAACCAATGTATAGATATCGTTTTATGGTGATCAATTTTCTTTTTCATACTTTGTAAAATTAGTATTTTTTAAATAATTTGCCCAATTATTTTCCCATTGAGAAATAGTCTTACCTGTAATTTTATTTATAGCTTCTTTGGTATTATTAGCATTATAAATTTGCATAAACTTATTAGCACCTAACTGAGTAAATAAATATTCTGTGAAAGATCCCGATAATATATAAAATATTTTTTTCTTATGGATACGCTCTTTTCTAGGCCCTTTAAAGAAAACTAAATCATTTTTACCAAATTCAAATTTATCAGCTAATATATTACTTAAACCATTGTTTGAAGCTATATTTTCAATATGCCTTTTTGCTAAAAAATTAAGGTTCTTACCAAAATTAGGGAATGTCGGTTCACCTTTAAGCTTTTGATTAAGGTACACAGCAAGTCCTTCTTTGATCCAAACACTACGCCAGTGCCAAGCGATAATATGTACTGTTTCATGCACATAAGGAGATCTACCCTGGGCGTACCACGTAATAAATGTGGTTGGGTGAGCCTTATCAAGCATATGATATCCTGTTATAGCATGAGATGCTTCATGAGCCCCATATACATAATAATGTATTGTAAAATCTCTTTCATTTTCAGGAATTTCTAAAGTATTGCGAATCTCTAGGATAGCTTTATCAATTTTTTGCTGTAGTTTTAATGCTTGTTGTTTAGATAGATAGTTTTTTTGTACCCATATTATCGATAGTGGCTTACTAGAATTTGCTTGAGTTGTTTGCTTTGATACATACTCTTGGCCACCATCTTGGATTTTTTTGATTATTTCATCATTTCTTTCAATGTTGCCATATTTACCATAAGAGAAGCATAAGATATTAGAGAAAAGTACTGATAATATTACAATTAAACCTTTAATATAGATTTTCATAACTTTTACATTATCTTACTCATTTATAATAATATTGTATAACATTTCTACATGCTCTTGAGAATCATTTAGGCAAGGTATTAAACTAAACTCTTTGCCACCTTTATCTAAGAAAGCCTGCTTTTCAGTAATTGCTAGCTCTTCTAAAGTTTCCAAACAATCAACACTAAAACCAGGAGCTATTACAACTACTTTTTTATTCTGTTTAGCAAACTCTTCTAGTTTGACAGTTGTATATGGCTCTAGCCATTTTTTAGGGCCAAAGCGTGATTGGAATGATAATTCAAAATCTATGTTTGGATAGTTATCTTGTAGAGACTCTTTTACTAAACGGTAAGTCTTATGACAATGACAATAATAAGGATCACCTTTATCAAAATACTCTTGAGGTAAGCCATGAAATGAAAATAGAACCATATCAGGAGTGTACTCTAAGCTTTGTAAATGCTGTTTTATTTGTTGGCTAATAGTCTCAATGTGAGATTTATTGCTATAATAAGGGTTTATACCTTTGATAGTAGGTTGCCATCTTAACTTTGATATAATTCTATAAATTTCATCATAAACTGTAGCTGTAGTAGTTGCAGAATATTGTGGGTATAATGGGAAAACTACTATCTCAGTAACTCCTTGCTTTTGTAAATTTTTAATCTTACTTTCAATACTAGGGTTACCATAACGCATAGCACAGTCAACTATATATTTATCTAGTTTGTCATTTAGTTCTTTAGCAAGATTTTCTGTATAGAGTAATAATGGAGATTTGTTATGTTCTTTATCCCAAACAGCTTCATAAGAATGGACATTTTTCTTTGAGCGTATTGGCAAAATAATTAAATTTAATATAGGTTTCCATAGGATAGGGTTAGCTTCAATTACTCGTTTATCAGATAAGAATTCTTTTAGATATTTTTTTATAGATTTTGCATCGAAATTATCAGGTGTTCCAAGATTAACTAATAAGATTGCTTTTTTATTATATTTTTCACTATATTCTTGCATTTGATTACTTAAGTATAGAATTTATCTAAATGCTATTGTAACAAAAAATACTTATTCAAAAGTTAATTTTTCTTCATAAAAGAGTCAAAAAAGTTATAATGGAATATAGACTACTAAAGTCTTAATAAGGAGATATAGAAGGTATGAAGAAAATTATTTTAATCTGTATGGGAATATTAAGTGCTATGCTTAGTTATGGATATATGCGCCCATGGAGTCCATATATGTACGCTGGACCAGAAGTTCAAGAAGAAGAAGCGGAAGGTTCAGCATATGTACCACCAGATAGAGAGTTTATAAACTCTAAATATGGTGAATATATTGATAATAGAGAAACAGAATTTAGACCTGGCCAAGATGCTACTAGACTTTTCTGGTCTTATAGTCAGCCTTAATAAGGTATATAAAATTTTGAGGTTTATAATTAAAGTAATTATTAACTCTTATATAGAGACCTTATTATCAAAGAAAACCTGAAAATATGAATATAAAAAGAGCGCGAAAGTTAATTAAGAGAAGAAAAAGATTAGGAAGTTCAAAATTTTTTGGTTTTTTAGCATACCGGCTTACAAACAAGAGTCTATGGGTTGCTAGTTATGCTACTGTAGCAAGAGGTGTTTTTGTAGGATTCTTTTGGATGATGATTCCTTTGCCTTTACAAATAACTCCTGCAATTCTTTCAGCTATAATTTTTAAAGCAAACATTCCAACAACTATTTCAACCGTGTGGATTAGTAATCCTTTAACTTGGGTACCTATGTATCTAGGTAACTATGTATTTGGATGTTTTTTACTTGGAATACAGGTTGATATTTCAGACTGGGAAGCATTTGGATCTCACATGTTAAACCATATACATGATTTTTGGCAACCCTTGTTCTTAGGTAGTTTTGTAGCAGGTCTACTTGTAGCAAGTGCAGGATTTTTAGCAGTTTATATATTACGGTTTATAAATCATGTTTTGTCAAAAAAGATTAGTTCAAATTTAGATTAATAATATAAGCAAATTGACATTAGTTAGCTGAAAAATGATTAATTTAGTCTAGCTGTTAATCACTTTATTTAGTATTATTTCACGGTATATATATTTTTGAATTATTTTTATAAATGCAACAGTGGCACCAATTACAATTTAGCGTAAAATCTAAATTCTTCGATATTATTGAAGATTACCTTTTTAATAATGATGCAGGCTCTATAACTAGAGTTGATAAGCCTAATAATATTGTAAATGTAGTAGTATTATATGAGAATCATAATGATATAAACTCTATAATTGATACTCTTAAAAAAGAGTTTGGTAATATTCTTGAGACTGAAGTAAATTATGAGATCATAAAAGACCAACAGTGGGAAGCAGCATGGTTATATGATTACGATCCAATTAAAGTTGGTAAAAATATTGTAGTTTATCCAAACTGGCGCGAACTACCAGATGATAATAATCATACATATATTATTGTAGACCCTAGTATAGCTTTTGGTTGTGGTAATCATGAAACTACAAAGATGTGTCTAGAGTGGTTAGAAGATCATGTAACTGAGAACTCTAATGTTTTAGATTATGGTTGTGGTACTGGAGTGCTCGCAATTGGAGCTGTAAAGTTAGGTGCTAATTTTGCTCAAGGGATTGATATAGATCCAAACTCTATAGAATCATCTATTAAAAATGCTGTAGAGAATAGTGTAACTGATAAAACTAGTTTTGGAGATAATCCTCCAACACAACAGTTTGATTTAGTTGTGGCAAATATTTTTTCTAATGTGCTTATAGGCTTGGTGGAGAGTATTTCAAGTAGTCTCAAGCAAGGTGGTAGATTAGCTTTATCTGGGATAATAGAAAATCAAGTTGATGATGTCCAAAAAGAATTTAAAAAGTATGGTATAAGATTTAACCAACTAAGACAGATGGGACAATGGTTCTTATTAGATGGTGTAAAAAATGGGCTTTAAAATAGCTGATATTGAAATAGAAAATAATGTCGTACTTGCGCCGATGGCCGGCTTTTGTGATAGCGCTTTTCGGACTATATGCAAAGAGCATGGTGCGGGACTAATATATACCGAGATGGTAAGTAACAAAGCTGTAGTAGAACGTAATTGGGAAACTATGGAAATGCTCTATATGGAAAATAGTGAAAAACCACTTGGCATACAAATATTTGGTACAGATCTTGAGAGTTTTGTAGGGGCAACTAAATATATAGCTGAGAATACAGAATGTGATTTTCTTGATATAAATATGGGCTGCCCTATGCCAAAAATTGCTAAAAAGCTCCAGGCAGGGGCAGCACTTCTTAAAGATGTTGATAAAATCCATGAAATACTAACAGCAGTAGTCAAAGCTGTACATAAGCCAGTTACAGTCAAGATGCGTATAGGTTGGGATGATCAAAATATCAATGCTATTGAAGTTGCTAAAGCTTGTGAGGATGCTGGCGTAAGTGCTATAGCACTACATGGGCGCACAAGGGAGCAGATGTATACAGGTAAAGCAAATTGGGATATTATCCGTGATGTTAAAAAAGCTGTAGATACTGTAGTAATTGGAAATGGAGATGTATTTTGTCCTCACAGTGCTAAGGCAATGATGGAGCATACGGGTGTTGATGCTGTGATGGTAGGGCGAGCATCACGTGGTAATCCATGGATATTTAGACAAATTGCAGAGTATCTAAATACAGGGGAAATAATACCACCACCCACAGCTATAGAAAGAGTAAACGTCTTAGGAGAGCATTTAAAACGACTAATAAGACTAAAAACTGCAAGAGTTGCTGTTAAAGAGATTCGTACTCATGCTAGTTTTTATTTGCAAGATTTGCCTAACTCAAAAGAATTCCGCCAGAAGCTAAATCAATTAAATAATGAAAATGAGATATTTAATCTTTTAGATGAATATATAAGCTTTCTAAAAAACTATCTTTAAAGTAGGTTCTGTGCACAAAAAATATAAATTAGATTGAAAATAGCTAAACCGTTGTTATTTAAAAGTTGAAAGGCAGTAA
>NZ_JBGCTX010000085.1:0-8698 GCF_041102755.1 Francisella sp. 19X1-34 | reverse complement strand
TGAAACCATATTGCAAGCATCCCCACATTTGGACCAAAAGCTTTTTTAACCCAACCATATACGCCTTCTTCACCTTTTTCTGTATAGGTTGCTGTCATCTCTGCAGAAACTAACGCAACAGGGGCTAGAAATAGAACTACAGCTATTACAAAGAAAAAGAATATATAAGTTCCTGAAGTTGCTGTTGATGGTAGGTTCCTAATATTATCGATAGCTCCTGTCATCAATAATATTAATAATATTAAGCCAATTTTTTCTTTTCCAGATACATTTACTGACACTTATTACCAACTATTTATTATGAAATGAAACATATTAAAACATGATACTCAAGCACTTAAAAATTAGCAATTAGTTTAAGCAATATACAAAGGCATTACTTGGAAAAGTTTTTCAAGGATTTCTAAAGCGTTTCTATTATCTACCTTAATTATAAGTCTATCACCATCTTCTATTAATAAATCATCAGCAAAGAATAGTGGTGTATTATCATTTTTCATTATTGAAAGTATTCTTAGACCTTTAGGAAGTTTTAGTTCAGAAATATTTTTTCCTATTACAGTAGACATGTTCTCTTGACCATGTACTTTTATTTCAATGAACATCTCTTCACTATCTTCAACCTCATACATCTTTAACATATCCACCTGAGTCAAAAATGCCTTGATAATAGTATAAGAAAAATTATGTGGTGATATAGATATATCAATAAGCTTTAAATCACGAGTTATATCATAGTACTCAGCACTATTAACTGTAGCTATGGTTTTTTTAGCTCCAAGTTTTTTTGCAAGAATTGATGACATTATATTAATCTCATCTGAGTTAGTTAGAGCAAAAAACATATCTGCTTCATCAATCCCTTCAGCAATCAATAGATTATTATTTACAGGGTTATAATGTAAGATAGTTGATTTTGAAAGCTCATCTAACGCAAATTCACATTTCTTAGCATTAGGATCTATCATTTTTATGATATATCCCTTGTTCTCTAGAGATTTTGCTAAAGTAATACTTGCGTGATTAATTCCAGCAATAAAAATTTTTCTAACATTAGCTTTCTTAGGTTGAAATATCGATAAAATCTGTGATGAATATGCTTTTTCAGATAAATACATAACTCTATCACCAGGTTTTACTAAAGTGTCTGTATCATCTATATCTAATTTTTGGCTTCCTCTATAAACAGAGATTATATCAACCTTGATATCACCTAAACCAAGATGTATATCTTTAATAGAGAAGCCAACTAAAAGTGAGTCATCAGAAACTTCAACCCCAATTACCTGAACCCTTTGATCAAAAAAACTTGAGATAAAGAATGCTCCTGGTAAAAATATTAATTGCTCTAATCTTTTTGTAGCTTCAAAAAATGATTTTATAACTAGATCAACGTTATTTAACAATTTAGGGAATCGATTATATTCAGTATCTCTAATTCGTGCTATTTTGTATGGAGTTTTATAAAGCTTATATGCCATATCGCATACAGCGATATTAGTAGTATCATCAGAAGTTACAGCTATAATCATATCTGTATCTTTGAAGTTTGCTTCCATCATGATATTTGGCTTTGTAACATCACCAACAATAGTTTGCACATCAAAAGCAGAAGAGATAAAACCAAGCTTTTCCTCATCTAAATCAATAATTGATACTTGATGATCTAAACTAAGTCTTTGAGTTAAATACACCCCTAACTGGCCAGCACCTAAAATAGCAATTCTCATAATTACTTGTTATAATACCAGGATTAATAGCTAATTAGTTTATCATACTAATCTAAGGGATTAAAATAATCAATTTTTTATTTACTTTGTGCCATTTTAATACTATCATAATGTCAAAATGATACTAAATTGGTATAATTAATTTAATTATGCTTAAGATAAGTAAATTACTCGACTATGGACTGTTAGTTACAGTAACGATAGCAAAAAACAATTCTGTTCCTTATAGCGCTGCAAAAATTGCTGAAGTTACAGGATTAAATATCCCAACAGTAAGAAAGCTACTGAATCAACTTTCAATTGCAGATGTAGTAGCTTCAAAACGTGGAATTGAAGGTGGATATACATTAGTAAAAGATTCTCGAGAGGTTACGGTTTTGGATATAGTTGAAGCTATTGAAAAAGACGTCAACCTTACAGAGTGTTGTGATATTTACAAACAATGTAGCTTAAAAAGTTGTACTGTTAGTAGTTATTGGAAAGTTTTAAACTCCCAATTATTAGAAATACTTTCTGGTACATCAATTTATGATATTGTCAACAATAAAGGCAAGAGCTAAGTAATATGAGTGAAAATTTAGATAAGATTATAGAGCAAGACTACGAACATGGTTTTGTAACAAATGTTGAAGAAGAGACAATAGCTGCAGGTCTTAATGAAGATGTTATTCGTTTAATATCTGCAAGAAAAAATGAGCCTGAGTTTTTGTTGGAATGGCGATTAAAAGCTTACAAACGATGGTTAGATATGAAATCTCCTAGTTGGGCTGACTTAAACTATCCTCCAATTGACTTTCAAGCTATTAGCTATTATTCATCGCCAAAATCAATGAAAGATCATCCTAAAAGTTTAGATGAGGTTGATCCTGAGATTATTGATACATATAACAAACTAGGTATTCCTTTGCATGAGCAAGAAATGCTATCAGGAGTTAAAAATATTGCTGTTGATGCTGTGTTTGACTCTGTTTCAGTTGTTACAACTTTTAAAGAAAAGTTAGCCGAAGCAGGTGTTATATTTTGTCCAATATCTGAAGCTGTACAAAAGTATCCAGATCTGGTTAAAAAATATCTTGGATCAGTAGTTCCTCAAGGAGATAATTTCTTTGCAGCATTAAACTCAGCTGTCTTTAGTGATGGCTCTTTTGTATATATTCCAAAAGGTGTGACTTGCCCAATGGAACTATCTACATACTTTAGAATCAATGCTATGAATACAGGACAATTTGAGAGAACTCTTATAGTAGCAGATGAAGGAAGTTATGTTAGCTATCTAGAAGGCTGTACAGCTCCTATGCGTGATGAAAATCAGTTGCATGCTGCTGTAGTTGAACTAGTTGCCCTAGATGGTGCAGAGATCAAGTATTCTACAGTACAAAACTGGTATCCAGGTGATAAAGATGGCAAGGGTGGTATTTATAACTTTGTAACAAAAAGAGGAGTTTGCCATAAAAACTCTAAAATTTCTTGGACACAAGTTGAGACAGGTTCAGCTATCACTTGGAAATATCCATCTGTAGTTTTACGTGGCGATAACTCTATTGGAGAGTTTTATTCAGTTGCTCTGACTAGGCATACTCAACAAGCAGATACTGGTACAAAGATGATTCACCTTGGTAAAAACTCGAAGAGTACTATTATTTCAAAAGGTATTTCAGCTGGTAGGGCATCTCAAGCTTATAGAGGTTTGGTTAGAATATCGCCAAATGCATCGGATGCGAGAAATTTCTCACAATGTGATTCACTACTAATTGGTAATAAGTGTGGTGCTCACACATATCCATATATTGAAAATAAAAGCAACTCATCACAAATAGAGCATGAAGCTACAACTTCAAAGATTTCTGATGACCAGTTATTTTACTGTAAGCAAAGAGGCTTATCAGAAGAAGATGCTATTGCTATGATTGTAAATGGTTTTTGTAAAGAAGTATTTAAAAAACTACCTCTTGAATTTGCCGTTGAAGCACAAAAGCTTATGGAAGTAAGTTTAGAAGGTGCTGTTGGTTAGAATTGTAAATTTTACATAATTGATGATTAAAAAGGTTAAAAAATGTTATTAGAAATAAAAGATCTACATGTAAGTGTTGGAGATAACAAGAAGCAAATATTAAAAGGACTAAACCTAACTATGAAAAAAGGTGAAGTTCATGCAATTATGGGACCAAACGGTGCTGGTAAAAGTACATTAAGTAACGTCTTAGCTGGTAAAGATGGTTATGAAATCACACAAGGTTCTATTACATTTGATGGTAAAGACATTGACGATCTAAGTATCTCAGAAAGAGCTGCAGCTGGAATATTTCTAAGTTTGCAATATCCTATTGAGATACCTGGTGTTAGTAACGTTCAGTTTCTAAAAACTGCTCTAAACAGCATTAGAAAGCAAAATGGCGAAGAAGAAATCAATGCTATTGAGTTTATGAAAAAGCTTAAGCAAAATATGCAGGTTTTAAAGATCGATCAGAAATATATGTCTCGTGGTGTTAATGAAGGCTTCTCTGGAGGTGAAAAAAAACGTAATGAGATGCTTCAGTTAATGATGCTAGAGCCTAAATTAGCAATTTTAGATGAAACTGACTCAGGTCTTGATATTGATGCTCTTCAAGTAGTATCACAAGGTGCTAATACTATGAGATCACAAGATAGAAGTTTCTTAGTTATTACACATTACCAAAGACTTTTAGATCATATCGAGCCTGATTTTGTTCATGTTTTAGCAGATGGTCAAATAGTTAAAACTGGTGGTAAAGAACTTGCACTTGAATTAGAAGAGAAAGGATACTCTTGGTTAAACAGCTAAAGGTTAAAAAATGTTAATAGACAATAAATCTCTACCTACTACTAAGCAAGAAAGCTGGAAGTATACAAATATTGCTTCAATATATTCTAAAAATAATATTACAGAAATATTAAAAGAAGCACCAAAAACAAAAGACTATCTTGAAGGCTTTAAATTTGATACTCAAGAGAATGTAGTTATTATCTTAGATGGATCTTTAGCTATTGATTATAACAAAAAGCTAAATCATATCAGTGCTTTAGAGTTTCATAAAGACGATAGAAATATGTCAAGGTTAGCTATTGAGAATTCAAAGCATTTTGGTATAAAAGTACCTAAAGATACTAAAGATGCACTTAGCCTTATTTTTATAAATACTGAAATGGCTAAAAATAAGCTTACAAATATTTCCTTGAAGTTAGATGTAGATATGTTTGCAAATCTAGATTTAGATATTGATTTTGTAAATCTAACAGAAGAATCTGCAATAAATTTATATTTAGATGTAAAAGTTGCTGAATCTGCTAAAGTTAATTTTACAAACAATGCTGATAATGCAAATAATACACAACTATTTACTACGGCCAATTATCTAATAAATCTAGATAGGGCAGCTGAATTTAATGGTTTCAACTTACTTAATAAAGATGCTTTATTAAGAAATGACTTTATAGTTAATCTAAATAAAGAGCATTCAAGATTTGATATTAGAGGATTATATTTGGTTAGTGATAGCTCTATAGCAAATGCTTGTTTCTTAGTTAATCATAACGCTTCAAACACCTATAGTAATGTTAACTTTCGTGGTGTTGCAAATGGTTCTGCTAGAGCTTGGTTTAATGCTAAAGCAGTTGTAAATGAAGGTATAGAGCAAATCCAAGCATTTCAAAATAACAAAAATATCCAACTAAGTAACAAAGCTGAAATAAATACAAAACCTGAGTTAGAAATTTTCTCAGATGATGTTGTTTGTACTCATGGTGCTACGGTTGGTCAGTTAGATAAAGATGCTCTATTTTATCTACAATCTAGAGGTTTAGAGCTCCATGAAGCACAGCATTTACTTTTAGAGAGCTTTGTTAAGTCTCAGCTGACATCTGATGATTTTCCTTTTGAAAATGAAATCAAAGAAGAAATTGCTGAATCTTTAGATGATGTACTAGATTCTATAATATAAAAATACTCTAATCTTTTTTATCTTTCTAATTAATTATATTTTGTAATCTGTTAAACTGAAAATAGTAAAACAATAATTATAAAAGAGGGCATTTTTATGAAAAAAATTATTCCAATTACTTTAGTTAGTTTTTTAGCAACAAGTTCAGTTGCTTTAGCATGCGATAAAACCAAAGATAACAATACTATTCAATATACAACTCAAGCTGAAACGACAGTTAAAAGTGATAGTATACTTGTGCAAGTTACAGGATATGCAACAACGACTCTTCAAGACCAAAACAATATTCAAAAACAAATATCTGATCAAGTTAACAATATTGTTAAAGCAGATTGGAAAGTTAAAAACGTTGAGCAAAATACTAGCAATAGTGGTGCGTTAAATATTACGTTACAATTACAAGCTAGAATATCGCAAAAAGATCTTAATAGCTTACAAAAAGCTTTAGAAAATCAAAAAGCCGCTGGTAAAAAGCTAGTTGTTCAAGTTCTTGACTATAACCCACCTGCAAAAGCTATTGAGGCAGCAAAGCAGAAGCTTATGATTAAAATCTTTAAAAATACTCAAGAATATCTAAAAGATTTTAATAAAGAAACAAACAACAATTATACTATTCAATCAATTAGATATAGTGATGCTACAAATAACTATAGACCTAGAAGCACTGTAATGTATATGAAAGCTGCTGCTAATGAGATGGACTCTAGCGCTAATAGTAATCCTGTAGCAGTTTCTCAAGATATCAATATTAGAGCAAATGTAACATTTATGGAGAAATAAAATGGCTTTAAGTAATGTTATAAAAACTGATGAAGCTAATTTTGAAAAGCTAATAAATAGTACGGATAAGCCTGTATTAGTTGATTTTTATGCTGATTGGTGCGGGCCATGTAAAACATTAGGACCAATTCTTGATCAGCTATCAAAAGATTATAAGAATGCTGTAATTGTAAAAGTAAATGTTGATGATAACCAAAATTTAGCTGCACAGTTTGGTATTAGAAGTATTCCAACAATGATTATCTTCAAAAATGCTAAGCAAGTTGAAACTATAAATGGTGTTCAAACTGGTTCTCAATTAGAGCAAAAGCTCAAGGCTTATGAGTGATACTCTAGATCAAAATAATTTGCTTAAATGGTATTTTAAAACAAAGTTTGAAGTACCTATAGAGCCTAAACATTATCCTCAGCAGTTTGCAATTATTACAGTATATAATCCTATGAATCAACTTCTTAGTGATTATGAAAATACAACTAGAAATAAAATCTTAAAACAAGAGCTACAACAAAAGTATGATTGAGTTTATCAGATTAATGGGTTTGATGAAACTACAGATCATAAAGAAGATGGCTTTATGTTTAATTGTAATTCTCTATATGAAGCTTGTAAATTAGGTGAGAAATATTCTCAAGATGCAATTTACTATGTTTTAAATAATATCCTTTATGTTTCGAAATGTTCTAAAAATCAGAGAAAACTAGTAAAAGTAGGAGATTTATTAAGTAGAAGAAAAACATAGTTTATCTTTTGCAATATTTTTTATATAAAACTGAAAATATAACTATCAATACAATACCGGAGTAAACAACCATTCTTTGATCCGGATCCCAAAACATACCTAAGATTACACATAAGTTAAATAATATACTTAAATATGGAATTATAGGAAAAGCCCAGGCCTTAAACTTCAAGTTTTTAACTTGTTCCTCTGATAGAGACTTTCTAAAATATATATGACACAGACTAATTATAATCCATATCATACAACCAACCATACCTGATGATGATACTATCAAGATAAATACTTTTGTAGCTCCTATAAATTTAGTAATCAAGCAAAAGCAAGATAAAACTGCAACAAATAAAACCCCATAAATAGGGACTTGTTTCTTACTTATCTTTGCAAAGATTTTGGGAGCTTGTTTCTCTTGAGCCATTGACCACATTAGCCTCGCACAGGTATAAAAACATGAATTAACTGCCGATAAACTTGCTGTTAAAATTACTAGCTGCATTATAGTATCGACATATTTTATATTTACTAGTTGTAAGACGGTTATAAACGGAGTATTTTCAACACCAGAATCTTTATATGGAATAATATAAGCAATTATAAATGATGAAAATACAAAAAATAGTAATATACGTATAGCAACACTTTTAATAGCTTTACGAATATTTTTCTCTGGATCTTTTGTCTCTCCGGCAGCTATACCTACTAATTCAGCACCTTGAAATGTACATACTATAATTACTAGTCCAAACAAGAATGCTTTAAAACCATTAGGAAATAATCCATTGGCATAAAAGTTAACTAATCCAGATATAGGCTTATTTGAATGTAATAAGCCAGTTATAATTGCAACTCCTATAACTATAAAAACTAATATTGTAATAATTTTTATCGCAGATAACCAAAACTCAATTTCAGCAAAGACTTTTACTGTACATAAATTTAATAAACTAACAATAATTATTATAGCAAGACAAAATTGCCAAACAGTAATTCCAGGATAAAAATTATGACAAATTATTCCTGCTGCAACTAAGCCTCCAGCAGCAGCAGTTAACCAGTTAAGTAAATATAACCAACCAGTTAGAAAACCCGAGTATGGAGATATAAACCTTGTAGCATAAGCTTGAAAAGAACCACTTATTGGCATTTCTATAGACATCTCGGCAAGGCTTATCATTACTAACATCATGATTACACCGCCAAGGAAAAAACCCAATACAGTACCAAAAGCACCTACTGAATTAAGGATGCTTCCTATACCTAGGAAGAAGCTTGCTGAAATAGTCCCTCCTAAAGAGATCATTACAATATGGCGAGCTAAGATATCTCTTTTTAGCTTATTCTGATTATCACTCATATTTTAAAAAGTTCTATATTTTTATTTTAATTATCTATGATATTTATAACTAAATAAATAGGTTCTGTGCACAAAAATAAATTTTCATCGAAGCCAAATAAAAGTACAAGCTAATTTAATCATTCCTAGATATGC
>NZ_JBGCTX010000084.1:0-8765 GCF_041102755.1 Francisella sp. 19X1-34 | reverse complement strand
CATATATAGGAATGATTAAATTAGCTTGTACTTTTATTTGGCTTCGATGAAAATTTATTTTTGTGCACAGAGCCTAGTTGATATCTATTAATTAATAACTATGAAAATATTTCGCCACCTTTATGCCCAAGTATTATTAGGAATACTTATAGGAATTTTACTTGGTATATTTATACCCAGTATAGCTATAGCCATCAAACCTTTTGCTGATGTTTTTGTTAAACTCATTAAACTTATGATTGCTCCTGTAATATTCTTAACTTTAGTTTCAGGTATTGCAGCAATGAAAGATCTCAAAACAGTTGGTAAAATCGGAGGAATTGCTCTACTTTATTTCTTTGCTATGACCATAGTTGCTCTAGCTATCGGCATGGTTACTGCTAACCTGCTTCATCCTGGATTAGGTATGAATATAGATCCAAACTCATTAGATGCAACTGCTGCAAAATCATATATGGGAAATGTTGAGCATGTTGAAAATATTCAAGATTTTTTTATGAATATTATCCCACATACATTTGTTGGGGCTTTTACTCATGGTGATATATTACAGGTTCTTTTTGTTTCTATATTATTTGCTGTTGGACTTGTACTATATGGTGAAGAAAGTAAACCTATACTTAATGCCATACAAAGCCTTTCAAAGGTCTTTTTCAAAATTATTCATGTAATTATGCACTACTCTCCAATTGCTGCTTGTGCTGCTATTGGCTATACCATAGCAACCTATGGAACAAGTACATTATTAAGCTTACTCGGTCTATTGTTATGCTTTTATATTACTTGTTTTTTATTTTTAATTGTTTTTCTAGGAGCGATCCTTAAGCTATATTGTGGTATTAGTATTTTTAAGCTATTAGGCTATATAAAAACAGAAATTTTTATTGTTTTAGGGACTTCTTCTTCTGAAACAGTATTACCAAATCTTATGGAGAAGCTAGAGAATTTAGGATGTAACAAATCAGTAGTTGGGCTTGTAATACCAACAGGCTACTCTTTCAACCTTGATGGCACAGCTATTTACTTATCTTTAGCTGCAATATTCATAGCTCAAGCACTAGGTATTGAGCTTACATTAAGCCAACAGGTATTTATGCTTCTAATTATGGTAATTAGCTCAAAAGGTGCCGCTGGTGTTACAGGTAGCGGTTTTATAATACTCGCAAGTACTCTTAGTGCCCTTGGAGTTGTACCTGTAGCTGGAATTGTTATTATCCTTGGGATAGATAGATTTATGTCTGAAGGCAGAGCTATTACGAATATGATAGGTAATTCAATAGGAACAATAATTATATCTAAATACCAAGGTCAATTAGATATTGATAAATTAAGAAAAGAGCTAAATTATTAGAGTAAATTTAATTTTAAATAGTTTCTAAATCAATACCCTTAGTTTCAATACCAAACCTCTTGGTTACTATAGCTCCTAAAACAGAGGTAATTACTAATATCACAAGAAGCATATCAACTCCTATAACAGATATTAATATAGGAAATAAAAATGCTGCTATTATAGCTCCAATTTTTGCAAAAGATGCTGCAAAGCCAGCTCCCTTACCTCTAGCATGTGTAGGGAAAACTTCTCCAGCTATTACATAAGTTTGAGCGTTTGGTCCAATATTTGTCATAAATTGGAAGATAATAAACCCTAAGAATATTAGGATAATATTATTATCTGTCATATGACCAGCCATCGCGACAGCTAAGCCTACAGCACAACCAATAAATCCAAATATTTGTAACTTCACTCTTCCTAAATAATCAGATAGAAATATCGCAAATACAATCCCTAAGAAGAAAAACACATCAATAAATGCTGAACCTTTCGCTGCTAAGATCTCATTACTTATAACATCATTTACAGACTTAACATCTACTTTTGAGCCTATTGTCACAGTTAGTATTAACGGTAAAAACACCCCTATACCATAAGTTCCTAAATCTTGAATAAACCATGGTAATGATGCGAAAATCGTTTGTTTTCTATATTTTGTAAATAATGATTTATATGAGCTACCTCTTTCTATCTCTGTAACAGCATTAGGGTCTTTTTTCTTAATTCTAATAACTTTAGGATATCTTGGTCGTCTATTTAATAAAAAAGCTAATGCTCTTTCAGCTTTTTTATACTCACCTTTTGTTACTAAAAAATGTGGACTCTTAGGAATAAAAAATCTCCCAATTACCACCAAAATTGCTGGAATAATAGCTATCGAGTACATAATCTTCCACGCATTAACTGAAGGCATCTCAACTAAGACAAGCCATCCTATAAGAGTCCCAGCAAGAGCTCCAACTGCCTGAAAAGCAAAAGCTCCTAAAACTAATTTACCTCTGTTTCTACTTGGAATAGTCTCTGAAATCATTAAATGAGCAGTTGGGTAATCACATCCTAAAGCTATACCAGCTATCAATAACATTATAAACAAAGCTATAAAGCTACTAGATAAACAAACACCTATAATACATACTAAAAATATAATCATCTCAATTATGAACATATTTTTTCTGCCATATTTGTCAGATAAGCTTCCAAGCAAAGATGCTCCGATAAGTATCCCAACTAAAGTTGCTGAACCTATCATACCTTTTTGCAAATTACTAAGTTGGAAATCATAAGCAATCAAGTGTAAAGCAATACCTGTCATAAAGACAATCATGCCTTCAAAAAATTTACCAGCTGTAGCTAACAACCAAATAAACCATTGCATACTAGAAAGAGGAATAAGATTAACCTTAGTGCCATCTGGCCACACTGGCTCTTCATCTAAATATTGTTGAACTGACTTTTTCTTAATTTTTGATTTAAAACTGGCTTCTTCAGACTTTTCTTCTTTACCCACAACCTTCCCTTAATATCTGTTTATTTACCTTCACTTTTATTTCTTGCTTAATATAACAATAAAATCAAGTTAAAAACATAGTTTTTTCAAAAATAAAAATATTTCACATAAGCCTATTGACTTCTTATTAAAAACCAAGTGGTCTTAAATTTATATATACTTAATTAGAAGCTCTTATAAATTTATTCTCTGTAAACTTTGAGCAATATTGAATAGTACTATTAACCAATACATATTTCTTTAGCTTCATATAACATGCTTTTGATGGTGCTGTGACAGTTTGCAAATGCTTCTTACCTCTTTTTGTATTCTCTACAATAGAGCTATCAAACATTTCATTTGGATACCAAACCTTTAAACCAGAATTTTCACCAAACCAATCTGTCATTTGATCACCTATAGACATTAACCAATAAATATTCCTAGTCTGTGAAAGAGCTTTTCTTAAGATATCTTTATATGCTATTATTAGGATTAAAAGCGCATGCATTATTATGTATAGCTCCGGATAGAAATACATATTTTGAAACTTGTTCTTTTGATAAGCCAATATTTTTTTCTAACCACTCTTCTGTATTTAGAGCTTCATTTTTATTACATGTTCTAGCAGTTATAAAATAGCATGCTATTCCATCTTTAAAACACACATCTTTAATAAATTTTTTTGTTGCTGGATCATCTATCCCTGACTTTGTATTTATATCATCTTCAAATGATGTGAGCTCTATAGTATTATCTATATCAATCATTATGCCAGGGGTTTTGCCTTGTGACTTTATCTCATCAATAAAACCAATTTTTTTAAACTCTACAATAAGATTTTCTAAATCACTCATCATTGCTTGAGCTCTTTTATAAAACTTAGAGTTTTTAGAATAACCATTATAGTCTTTTGATCCCATGTACTCTTTGATATTAGAGTTTTTAAGGATCAAGTTTAAAGAATCCTGAGCATTTTTAGGAATCATTGCCTTTTTACCATATCTGGAATTAAAAGCCATAGTTAAAGAAGTTACTTTACTATATAACTCAAGAGGATTTGTTTCATACTTTTTTGTCTTTTTTTGACTATTTATATTAAAATTATCATTTTCATTAATAACCTGCTTTGTATTTGATATCCCTAAACAAGTAGATAACATTAATAATATTAAACTGCTTACTCTTACTATTTCCCTCATTAGCTTCTCCTATAGTTAAAACGAGTTTTTTTAGGAAATAATATATTAAGCAAGGGTTTTCTAATTATTAATTTTTCGAAAAAAAAATAGTATAGATATACAGTTAAAATTGCTGTAAACTTGAATGTCCTACTTTAAAAAAAGACAAAATTTAAAAAAAGTCCTAACATTATATATCTCAAGTAATCACAAATACAAGTTTTTATATTCTAAAACTTTATAACTCTATCAAAGCTATTTAAGAGCTTAGCGTTATGTGTGATAAATATAACTGTTTTATTAATCATAAGCTCTTTTAAATTCTTAAATACCAATTTTTCGGTTTCCTTATCAAGTCCTTCTGTTGGCTCATCTAAGATCAAAACTGGCTTATCTTGTAAAAAAGCTCTAGCAAGAGCAAGGCGTTTTTGCTGTCCTCCTGAAAGATGTTTACCTAACTCGCCTGTCCAAGTATTTAAACCTTTTGGTAAAGACTCTAAATATGTTTTTAATTGGACTTTTTCTAAAACAAGACTAAGCTCTTCATCTGTAGCATCAGATTTAGCAAGCAATAAATTTTCTCTAATAGTAGTATTAAAAATATGCGGAGACTGATTTATGATAGTCATTTGATTTCTTAATTGACCTTCACTAAACTCTTTAATGTTTTTATCGCCAATTAGGATTTCACCACTATTTATATCCCAAAATCTCGCTAACAAGTTGATTACTGTTGACTTACCACTGCCAGTTGGAGCAAAAAAAGCAACTTTCTCATTCATTTGAATTTCTAATGAGAAATCTTTTAATACAGGTTGATCTACTGTATAGCTAAAGCAAACATCTTTAAAACTAATATTAGATTTATTGATAGCTAATTCGCTTTCTGGAAACACTATATCAGGCTTTGCATCAGTAATATTTAAGATCCTCTTTGAGGCTGATAGAGTTTTACCCAAATATTGATACGCTAAAGGTAAAGGTACTATCGATTCAAAAACAGCCATAATTGCAAGAAATATTAAAGCAATAAATGCCCCATTAATATATCCTACTTCAGTTAATTTAACAGCAAATGCAGTTACCATAACCACTGTTAGCCCCAAAGCTAAAGTCATTAATGCATTACCTAAACCACTTATGATACTTATTTTCTGCTCTTGGTCGAGTAAACTAGAGTTTTGCTGTCTAATTTTCTCAAAATGCTTGCCTTCTAAATCAAAAATTTTCAACTCTGCAAGAGATGCTACATGCTCTGTAATATCTGTTTTTAGCTCTGCACTAGTACTATTAAGATTATATGATTTCTTCATCGCCAATAGACTACTAAATAAAGGTATAATAAAACCTATAAATAGCAATGCTATAAATGTTAGTAGTGCTAAAGTAAAACTAAAGAAGCAAAATAATAAAGCAATAGTCACCGATGCTAAAATAAATACTATAGTAGGTGACAAGATGCGTACATATAAATTATCTAATGCTGCAATATCATTAACTAATCTTGTAAGTAGATCACCACTTTTATATCTATATAAGTGAGATGGAGCTAGAGGCTCAAGCTTCTCATAAAACCACACACGCACATCTGTTAAGATTCTAAAAGTAGCTTCATGAGTTAAAACTCTCTCACCATATCTACTAACAATCCTGCCTAAAGAAAAAGAGCGCACTCCTGCAGCTGGATAAAAATAATTAAATGATGTTGCTATTGCATATGTTGTCGTCGCTAAATAGCCAGTATATGAGATAAACCAACCAGATAATGACATCAGTCCAATACCCATAAGTATTGCAGACCACGCTAATAGTGTCCCTAGCAACATCCATTGTGTTTGATTTTTAAATAGTTTTATAAAAGGAATTAAATTTCTCATGCTGTCACCTCATTTTTATAGAAGTGATAAAAGTCACTATTTTTATTACTAACTAACTTATTAAAAGAACCAACTTCAGATATCATACCATCATTTAAAACAACTATTTTATCAACACACTCTAAGAAACTTAGTTTATGAGTTAACATAATAACAGTCTTAGTTTGCCAATTTTGAACTAATGAGTTAATAATTTTCTCTTCACTAATCTTATCTAAACTTGCAGTAGGTTCGTCTAAAATCAAAATATCATGTGGTTTTAAATATGCCCTAGCTAAAGCAAGCCTCTGAGCTTGTCCGCCTGATATCCCAATATTTTGCTCACCAATTTGTGTTAAAAGACCTTTATCTAGTGAGTCAACAAAGCTTTTAAGATCAGTATCAACAACTGCTTTAGTAATATCATTTTCTGTAGCATTTGGATTTGCTAACAAAAGGTTTTCTTCAATTGAACCTTTAAATAATGAAGAGTTCTGACCAAGCCAAGAGATGTTTCTTAACCAAGATTTTTCTTCGATATTTTTAAAATCAATGGCATTATTAACCGAAATCTTACCTTGATAGTCAATAAAGCCAAGTAGCGTATTTATTAAGGTAGTTTTACCTGCACCACTAGCTCCTACTAAAGCGATTTTATCACCTCTTTTTATATCTAGAGAAATATTATTTATTGCTATTTTGTCATCATACTTAACTGTTAAACCTTGTATAGAAATACTGTCGATCTTATCATTTAAGATTGTACTTCTCTCTACTTGTGCTGGTTTCATTTCAAAAATTTTAGCTATCTCTAAAGCTGCTCCAACAGCCTCAGCTTTTGCATGATAATGAGTACTTAACTCTCGAAGTGGCATAAAAAACTCAGGTGCTAATAAAAGAATAAATAATGCTCCTTGAAGATTTAAGTTATGTAAAGCCCACCAAATATTATTATCAGCCCCAGCATTTATAAATCCCATACCTAAATATATAGCTACTATAGCAATAGAAGCTGCTGCAAAAAGTTCCAAAACAGCTGATGATAAAAAAGCTATTTTTAAAACCTTCATAGTTCTAACTCTATAGTTATCAGAAGCCTCATATATTTTTTTATTATGAGATTTACTTTTGTCGAATAACTTTAAAGTAGTAAGACCTTTTAGCGTATCTAAAAAAGTCATGCTCATTCTGGCTAAAGTTTTAAAATGCTTCTGATTCTCAGATTCTGCACCTAGCCCAACAATTATCATAAAAAGAGGTATCAAAGGCGCACATATCAATAAAATAACCCCACAGACTATGCTTTGTGGAAATATAAACACTAATATAGCTAATGGCATCAACCCTGAGAGCATTATCTGAGGCAAAAATTTAGTTATCAACCCTGTTAAACCCTCGACCTGCTCCATTAGACTACTAATTATATTCGCATTTGATATTTTACTTAACTGTATCGGTCCTAACTTGTTAATATGCTCAAGAATATCTTCACGAACTTGTTTTTTAACAATAACAGCTGCTTTATAACTAACTATCTCTCTTAACCAACTTAGTCCAGCTCGTATAAAAATAATCAAAACTATGACTACAAAATAAGTACTTAACTGCCCTAATGTTGATTTTTTCAAATAAGCATCATAAGAAATATGAGCCAATAAATATAGCTGCCCAATTAATAACATTCCACTTAGAAAAGCTATAAGTACAGTTAACTTAATCCATCTTTTAGCTGGTAAAGCCGCCTCTTTGAGCCAACTTCTAGCTGATTTTTTCTCCTCTTTTGAAGCTTCTGAAATCATTACACGAGAGTTTTATTTAGGATATTAATTCCGTGAATTATAACACAATCATATATAAACTTTAGTCATAAGTAGCATATAACCTTCCCAAGATATAGAAAATGCAAGAGTTTTATGGTAATTTTTATAATGGAGACATTAAAATTAAGTAAGGTAAAGATGAAAAAAAAATATGTATCTTTGGTTGTATTAGGGTTAATGAGTTTTCCTTTATTATCCCAAGCTTCTCAACAGGTAGTTTATACAAGTAACTCAACAGCAACAACATCAAGTATACAATGCCAGACTTGTCAAACAGCTGATGATATTCAAGCTGAAGAAGCAAAAGCACAACTTAATAAGTTTGATGATCAAGTACATGGTCAAGATACAAATAATGTTGCGCAAGCAGCAAATGGAATGAGCTAATAATTTTTTCAAGGAGATAGCTTGTGAAAAATAAATATATTAAATTACTATGCTTAGCTTTTGCATCATTTCCACTAATGGCAAATGCACTACAGAGTAATATAAAAACAACTCAACCACAGGATAGCTCATCTTATAATGTAGGTAAGCAATTAGGTAATGCCGTTAGCGATGGTCAAACCACTATGCAGAAATATTATCAAAAAAGCTCAAATGCAGTCAAGTCGGCTGCAAGTGACACAAAAAAAGGCACTTATCAATTAGCTGATAATATTTCCAGTAAATCTAATAAAGCTGAAGTAGCTATGACAAACCAAGCCCATGAATCTGCTGCATACATAGGTAAGGTTTCTAAAAATATTCAGCAGGACTTCTCCAATGCATCTAAAGATGTAGTTAATAGTTCAGATAACGCAAAAAAATCGATTATTAATAAAGCTAACCAAGCATCAGAATCTTTAAATAAAACAGCAACAGATACAAAAAACAAAATCAAAAGCTTCAAAAAGGGTTTTGACGATGGAAAAAAAAGCGAATCTAAGCCAGCGCCATTTTAATTTGAACTTATTGAAATAAATACTAAAACTATTATGAAGAAACATCTAAAAAAAATAATAGGTAAATTAGGTTCTGTGCACAAAAAATATAAATTAGATTGAAAATAGCTAAACCGTTGTTATTTAAAAGTTGAAAGACAGT
>NZ_JBGCTX010000083.1:0-9302 GCF_041102755.1 Francisella sp. 19X1-34 | reverse complement strand
TTTCAGCATATCTAGGAATGATTAAATTAGCTTGTACTTTTATTTGGCTTCGATGAAAATTTATTTTTGTGCACAGAACCTAGTAAGTACAAAGGAAATATCAAAGTTTTTTGACTGAAGAAAAATAAAAACTTCAAAAAATATAATAGTCTGCACAGTGCCTTGAGACAACATTATTGCTATGATGGCTAAGGAATTTCTTGATACTAAAGATTTATAAATGTTTCCTAATAGCTTGGTTTCTTTTTTAAAATATACTTTTGATAGAGAAAAGTTTGATAATACTAAAAGAGTTATAGTAATAAAAATAACTATGATAACAGCTATCTTAAAGCCTATATAAATAAATATAGGTGAAACAAAAAAATAAGTAAAAGTACTAGCAAACCCACTAAAAAAAGTTAACTGGATCACATATCTTCTAAAGACACTTATACTATATGTGTTTTGCTCAAAATAAGTTATAACACCATCCAACATTAAGAATGATAAGCTTAATCCCATTAATAAAGCACTTATAACAAATATAAAATGATTAATATCTAACAATAACAGTATAAATGCTACAGTAGCAAGTACGTATCCGAGTATTATTCCTAAATATGCTCCATATCTATTCATTAGAGCACCTGCGAACAAAGACCCAGCCCCCCAAGAAGATAAGAAGATTATCAGAGCCCATTGATAATTTAGACTAAATTGGCTGTCATTATGAAAAGCTGACTTATATATTAGGAAATCCATAAAATAATAGACCAGGCATTATCAGCTGCGATATATATAGAATCAATCTCTTATTTGATTGGTTTTCCATAAAAGTTATTTCATATCTAAAAATGCTTTCGCATATCTATTACCAAACTCTCTTAACGATTTGGCACTCATATGAATACCATCATCATTTGCTGTTATCTCATTAGAACTGACTACTTTAAAATTATTTAATTTCTGTTCCAAACTATGCAGCTGCTCATTAACTATATGAGCAAATTTAAAACGATCATCTAAGAAGTGTCCCTGCTCTCCAGCAATTATAGGTAAATTATCATTCCCTAAGTCTTGCCTCAAATACTTTATCAGGAACTCAAACCTATATGCATAACTCGAGGCTCTCAAGATATCTTTTGTCTCACTTTCCCCATGATGCCAAAGAACTCCTTTTATATCGTTCAAGGATATATCAGCTGCTTGAATAGTTGAAAGTACTCTATTATATAATCTTGAATATGGCATCCATTCATCTAGTTGAGTGCTTGCTATAGCTAACGGTATAAAATCCACTCTTTCAATAGTATTTTCTTTAATTAAAGTTTCTGCAAAGCTCATAGCTAAACCAATTCCAGCTTTTTGGTTATCTTTATGTAATGGCTCTTGCGCTATATCCCAACAGTTGTTATTGAAACTATAGATTCTACTATTAGATATATTAATTACTTCACTTAAATCACCTTGTCCAACCATATTTGACTGCCCTAACAAAATAAATACATTTCTATTTTGCATATTAAACTATATCCTTAAGTTAAGCTTTCTTTAGCACTTTTCCAATTTGAGTGATTATTATTAGTTATATTTTTTTTATCTTTTTGTTCACTATATCTTTGATGTAAAAATTCAATATTTCCTTGAAATAAAATACAATATTTAAACAACTCTTCCATTAAATCAACGACTCTATCTTTATAATTTGATTCTTTCATAGACCCATCTTCATTAAACTGAGTATATGCAAGAGGAACAGAAGACTGATTTGGTATTGTTATCATTCTCATCCACCTTCCTAGAATCCTCATTTGATTTAAAGTATTAAACGATTGAGACCCTCCTGTAACTTGCATCAAGGCTAATAGCTTACCTTGAGTTGGTCTAACTGCGCCAAGAGATAAAGGCATCCAATCTATAATATTTTTAAAAACTGATGACATTGCACCATGCACTTCTGGTGAAACCCACACCATAGCATCTGCCCAATTCATTAACTTTCTCATTTGTTTCACAGAATCAGATAAAAGTGATTGGTCAGGATTTTGAGTTAGACTTATATCTGCCAATGGTAAATCATGTGGATGAAATATTTCTACTTCAGCACCAAATGATTTTATTATTTTCATAGCTTGTTTTGCTAATAAGAAACTATAAGACTTATCTCTCAAAGAACCATACAAAAACAATATTCTTGGTGATCTTTTCTTTAAATTATTTTTGTTAAATACTTTCTCTACCTTCTCTAATGAATAATTAGGATACATACTATAAACCTTATTTACATAATCGTTTATTTACGATTATGTATGGAAAATAATTTTTGTCAACACTTTATCGTAAATAACCGATTATATTAAGCTTTTAGAGATAATAGAAAAAATGGCTCTATTAAGTTTGAATATATAATAAAGAATAAAATTAATAACTGTCCTAAATTACCGGCATAGATTATTTAATTGGAAAGAGCTACTTTGTTAAAGTATTCATTTTAAACTTTCTTATTGTTTATATCATCTATTTTCTTTCTCTCTTCAAGCTTTATTTTAATAGCTTCAGATTTATCAGATGATATATACATATAAACAACAGGTAGTATAAATAAAGAAAATATAACGCCTACTAATAGTCCTGATGAAACAACAACTCCTATACATTGACGACTAACTGATCCTGAGCCTGTAGCTATTACTAAAGGTAAAACTCCTATAATCATCGCTGCCACAGTCATTAAGATAGGCCTAAGTCTCTGCGAAGAAGCTCTAATAATAGCATCATACTTATTTAAACCACTTTCTATCTGTAATTTATTAGCAAATTCAACTACCATAATCCCTTGTTTAGTGATAAGACCAATTAATGTAACCAGACCAAGTTGTGTATAAATATTTAAAGAAGCCCAATCCTTATTTAAAAATTGTCCTAAGTATAATGGTATTAATGCCCCAGATATCGCCATAGGCACAGTGACAAGAATAACTAAAGAATCTCTAAAACTCTCAAATTGAGCAGAAAGGGCCAGGAATATAAGAATAACTGCAAATCCAAAAGCAATCATCATAGTATTACCATTTTGGATAAACTGTCTAGCCCCGCCAGAAAATGAGTACGAAAATCCTGCTGGCAAACTAGTACCAGCTAGTCTTTTAATATAGTTTATAGCTTGCCCTTCCGACACCCCAGAGTTTAACATGGCAGATATTGTAGCAGAGTTCAACTGTTGAAATGTATTTAACGTTATTGGCTCGCCAACCGTTTTGAAATTAACTAATGCAGACAAAGGAACTTCCGAGTTGAACATATCATCTATCTTATCTGACTCAACATATATACTTCCTAATTGTTCATTTGTTAGCATTTGGTTTCTTCTAAGTTGAGGTATAACTTCAAAACTATAACCTTTTAGGAAGAAATAGTTTATATATCCTCCTGCATAAGAATTTTGTAGAGTTTTAGCAACATCAGACATAGTAATACCCAAACTTCCGGCCTTTTCTCTATCTATATTTAAATTAGTTATAGGATCATCAAAAATTAGATTACTATTTACAAAAGAAAATAAACCACTTTTAGTCATTTTTTTAATAAGAGCATTTGTAACTTCATTAATTGATTGATAATCATTTGTACTTTGTATTACTAAAGAAATATCAGCTCCATGAGCAACTCCAGGAAGAGAAGGTATTTGCCAACTAAAAGCTACAACGCCTGGAATACTATTTAGTTTAGATTGAAGTAACTTAGTAGCTTCTTGCTGAGAAATACTACGCTGATCAGAAGGCTTCAAAATAAGCCCTCCAGCAATTGCATTTGCTCCCCCTAATACTCCATCTAATACAAATGAATATTGTCTCCCTGGACTATTGTGCACAGCTTTTGCTATTAATGGACTAAATGTTTTAAGATAATTAATATTTGCAGCTGAAGGAGTCGTTGCCATGACACCAACGAAATTCTGATCTTCAGTAGGTGCAAGCTCAGACTTTATTCCTCGCCCCATTATGAAACAGCTCATCAAAACTATTATAGCAATTACAACAAATGCTGGCTTAATATCTAATATAATAATTAGGAACTCTTTATATATAACAGCTAATTTATCAAATATATCATTAATGAACTTAGCAAATTTAGATTCTGAAGAATTATCTTTAAGGATTTTAGAGCATAGCATTGGAGATAAAGTATATGCCACGATTCCTGATATAAGAACTGTTCCAGCCAATGAATAAGCGAACTCCGTAAATAATTGTCCAGTAAGACCACTCATCATTCCTATAGGAGCATAAACAATTATTAATGTCAGACACATTAATATTACAGGAGTTGCAACTTCTCTTGCACCTTTGATTGTTGCAGAAAAACGATCTAGCCCATTTTCAATATGCCTATGAATATTTTCTAACACTACAATAGCATCATCTACTACTAAGCCTATTGATAATATCATTGCCAATAGTGTCAATAGATTTATAGAAAAACCCATCATTTTCATCAAAAAGAAACTACCAATTAAACACAATGGTATAGAGATAACTGGAATAATTACTGCCCTAATTGATCCTAAAAATAAGAAAATAACAAAAGCAACTATCAGAATTGATTCTATTAATGTATAAATTACATCTTCAATAGAATCTTTAATATAAACTGTACTGTTATATGCTATAGTGAGTTTTAGTCCATTTGGAAGAGTCTTCCTTATATTTGGTACATATTTAACCAGTTTATCAACTACTGTAAGTATATTAGCATCCGGCGACACAACAGGGCCTACCAATACCGCTGGCTTCCCTTGAAATTGAACATAAGTATCATAATTCTGAGGTCCAAGTTTAACTGTAGCTATATCTTTTAACCTAATAACTTGGTTGTGATACTTTTTGATTATTAGATCTTTGTATTTTTGAGCTGTAGAAATACTTGTTTCAGGATTCAGAACATAATTTAAATACGGTCCTTGAATCTCTCCACCTGCTGAAATTAGACTATTTGATGCTATAGCTTTATTCAAATTGTTTGGTGAAATTCCATACTCTGCCATCTTATTTTTATTAGGAAAAATCCTCATAGCATAAGGCTCATTACCCCACACATTAACCTCTGACAATCCTCCTTGAGCCCGTAGCTTTGGAACTATCGCAGCATTTATGTAAGCTGATATCTGAGGGATAGTCATACTTTTACTAGTAAATGCTAATACAAATGGCGGAAATGTCGCTGCTGGATTTAACTTTATTGTAGGAGAATAAGCGTCATGTGGTAACTCATTTAAGACAGCGTTTACATTTTGCACTACTTCTGATAATACAGTATCAGGATCTTTTCCCAATTTAACATATACAGTTATTGTACTTTTTCCTAGAGCGGATTGAGAAGTCATATAGTCTACCCCCCTAGTAGCTCCTACAGATGCTTCTATTGGCCTTGTAATAAAAGCTTGTATTGTAGAGGGATTAGCACCTGGATAGCTAGTGGTAACAGTAATATTTGCACTATTTAAAAATGGGTATTGTCTTACTTGCAATGTAAAATATGAACCAACACCTACAACAATAATCATTAAACTTATAGCTATTGAAAGTATTGGTCTACAAATAAATATATCAATAAATTTCATTATAGATTACCTTGAGTATAAAGATTGTTTCTAAATTTAACACTATTGTTTAAAATAACATCCATTCCCTTATGAATTTTATTCTGACCTGAGGTAACAATCATTGTATTCGGTTTTAACCCTGAGACTAAAGCCAAATTATTACGAGTTTCCAAGACCTTAATATTAACTTCTCCAACTTTATATAAGATTTTATTTGTTTTAACCAAACTTAAACTAATATTGGAATAAGAAGATTTCCTTGGTTTACCTAACTTTGTTAACTCAGGAGTAAGTGTTAATATTGATTCACCATATAATGAGTAATTTATAGCATTTCTAGGTATGACAATAGATTTCTTTTTATCGGGCAAATTAACATGCACATTTAAGAACATTCCAGGAACAATATAATGACTTTGATTTTTATATGTTGCTTGAACTATTATCGATCTATTTGTATCATTAATAAAAGAATTAACTGCTGTTACCTTGGCCGTAAATACTTTGCCTGGAAATGAGTCAGAGTAAAAACTAATATTTTCTCCGATTTTTATGAGGCTAACCTTATTCTGTGGCACGGCAAATGTAACAAAAATCGGACTTATCTTTGTTAGAGTTGCCGCATTACTTCCGTCATTAAAGTACTGTCCTAAGTTTATATTTCTAATACCTATTTTACCATCAAATGGCGCTCTGACTTCTTTAAATCCAATTTGAGACTCAATATTTTGTACTTGTGCTAAAGCTGATAAATAGTCAGTATTAGCTTTATCTGCAGATTCTTTTGAAGTAGCCTTTAATTTAACAAGCTTATCATAACGCTCTGCAGTTATCTTAGCAAGCTTCAACTTTGAAACAGCCTCTTCTAGATCAGCCTTTAACTGACTTGTATCTAGTTTAAATAATATTTGCCCTTTTTTCACTTCCTGACCACTTTTAAAATCAATCTCACTAATAATGCCTCCAGATTGTGATGAAATTTGCGTTGCCTGGATCGCTTTTGCTTCACCAATAGCATCTATAGTTTGCTTCCAATCAGTTTCTTTTATTATAGAAGAAGTTACGTTAGCGGGTTCTGGTACAAAATATTTCATTTTATATTTAGTTAATGTTTGCATTAGAAATGCAATGCCAAAAATTAAACTAAATATAATAAGGGTTATTAAAATGGCCGTTATAGCTGCAATTCTTCTATTTCTTAGTTTTGGTAGCTGATTTTTAACAACCTGTGATTTAAAAATTAAATATAAAACTCCAACAACCACCCCAAAGTCACCTAAGATTAGCCATAACAATACTAATAAAACTATCGCAAATATTATGTAATTCTTTTTACTAGCATTAATTTTTTCATTTAATTGTTTAAATAATTTTTTATAAAGATACATATGTTTTTTCTATCTGTTTTTTTAATTAATGAGTTTAGAATAGATAACAAGTGTTATACAAAAATACTTAGTCTGAGAAGTCCATTCTAACATTTGCACTATCCAAATTAGATAAGTTACCAGGATGATATGAGCTTATACGACATAAGCCAATCCCTGAGCTTATTAATGATAAAAAGAGTAATACTATGATACTAAGCTTAAAGTTTTTCATGACTCGACCCTCTCAACAAGTTTATGTAATAATCATCTTATAAACACATGTCAATAATTACGTATATTAAAATAAATCTAAATAACCATAGAGATATTATTTCAGGACAATTTTTAACAATTCTTACCCCAATTGGTGTGCCAAAAACAGAACCTATTACTAAACCTAAAAAAGCAGGTAAATATAGATATCCCATACTATATGAAGGAATTCCTAAAGCATGATAGCTTGAAATTAACATAGTTACAGTTGCAATTAGTGCTATAGGAAAACTTGTTGCTGCAGCCATTGCAGCACAATTTTTCATTGGATAGTTATAATGTTTCATATAAGGGTTAACTATACTTGTTCCTCCTATCCCAATAATGCTAGATAGAGTTCCTGTAGCAGCCCCAAAAAAAGCGCATGATTTTTTAGAAGGAATTAAAGCACTTCCATTAACAAGGCTTTTCTTGAAGTTAAATGTTTTGACTAAGCTTATTATTAAAATAATTGCAAATAATGTTTCTATTACTTTTGCTGGTAGTAACTGACTAATTATAGTACCAATTATTGCTCCAATTAGAATAGTAACTAATGCATTTTTTAAAATGAAAAATACTAAGTGCCCATGCTTATAATGCTTGTATGAATTATAAAGCGCATTTATCATTATAAATGCTAATGAAGTTGAAACAGCTAAATGAATTGAAACTTCATTAGGTATTCCTTGATGTTTACAAACGAATAGCATTACAGGAATAACAATAGCCCCACCCCCAGCACCAATCCATGCAGATAGAGTACCAACAAATATTCCACATATTAGATAAATAGTTAAAATCACTATTAACACTCCTGTTATAAATAATATATGTCTATTATATTCAACAAATGTTAATAATAAAAATGAATAGATTTTATATAAGCTATAACCAAAAGAAATAACATGTTAATGTCTTAAAATATTATCTAATACCTAAATTGCTATAGAAAATTTATTTCAAATTTACTATAAAAACATTTTTTTAATTCAAAATTATTAAATAGAATATAATTAACTCAATTGGTAATTTATCAACAAGAATGGAATCTATCAAAAACATACGGGCTTTCCTTGTTGTTGCTCAGACAAAATCATTTACAGAAGCATCTAATAAGCTATTTGTAACTCAACCAGCCATCACTAAAAGAATATCTCAAATGGAGGAATTTCTAAACGATAAACTATTTTATCGAGTAGGAAATACTGTTCAACTTACTTCTACAGGAAAAAAGCTTCTCCCATATGCTATTGAACTTATAAGTATTTGGGATAAAATTCAACTTAAATTCCAAGATATGCAGGATGATATTATAGGAGAACTAAATATTATTAGCAGCTACCAGATTGGCCTAGACTTTTTGCCAAAAGTACTTGAGTTATATGTAAAGAAGTATCCTAAAGTAGAAATTCGAGTAGATTCTACATATTCCTTACCAATCATAAAAGAAATTAATAAATTAAATGCTGATATCGGCTTAATCACAATTAATGAGGCGATATCAGAGGATATTGAAGTAAATATATTTGAGAAAAAACGAGTTGTAGCTGTTATTGCAAAAAATCACCCCTACTGGCAACTAGATGGAGATATGATTAAAAATCTAAATAACATCCCTGTATTATCAACATCTCCTGGCAATAAACATTATGAAATCCTACACGAATTTAAAAATAAGCATAAAATAAACTCTCGAGAAATAAGTGATGTTAATATGCTTGTAGTAATAAAAAGACTTGTTGAGGCTGGAGTGGGTTGGTCTATTATAAATGAAGATATGGTCTCAGATAAGCTCCAAGAAATAAAAATCATAGATAACCTTGGCTATATTAGTAACGCATATATTTATAATAAAAGAGTTGAACTATCTCGTCCAGCTAAAGCATTTATAGAGATGTGTAATCAATATCCAAACCTCACTTAACTACACTAAAACTAATACAAACATGCATGTTCTGTAGAATAATCTATCTTTCGAAGATATAAATATTGGGACTGTCCTAGACAAGTTTATTTTAACCTCAGTTCGGAATTAAAAGTATAGTAGATTAAAGGTTTGAGAGTATTATTAGGTTAAAATAAGCGAAAAACCG
>NZ_JBGCTX010000082.1:0-9518 GCF_041102755.1 Francisella sp. 19X1-34 | reverse complement strand
TGTAAATAATCCTTTTTAAAACCTTATTCTACAATATTTATAGCTATATTTTAGGCACCATTTTTTTCAATTAGCTCTCATTTGTTGATACTATTTCTCTTAATCTTATCTCCATCTTCTTTTTAACCTTTGATCAAAATATTTAACACATGCAAAACCTACCTTGTAAAAGTTAGATAAACAAGATTTTTACTGCACTTAACAGAGCAATATTTGAACCTATAGTTTTTTTTAAAAGAAGGAGAATAATATACAGAGTACTGATAACTTATGGTATAGAAATTATGACTATATAAGATTGAATTAACTAGCTATAGCAACAGCTTCTATTTCAACACGCACATCCTTTGGCAATCTCGCAACTTCAACACATGAACGCGCTGGAAAATTACCATTAAAGAAAGAACCATAGATCTCATCAATTGTTTTAAACTCGGACATATCTTTGATAAAGATAGTAGCTTTGATAACTTTATCTAAACTTGATCCCGCTGCTTCTAGTACCGCCTTTAAGTTCTGCATAACTTGTGTTGTTTGCTCTTTTATACACTCACCTGACATAGTACCATCTGGCTTTAGACCAATCTGGCCTGAAGTATAAACAAAACCACCTACTTTTATAGCTTGTTCATATGAGCCTATTGCTTGAGGAGCATTTGTAGTATTAACTTTTAACTTTTCCATTTTATGTATCCCTCGCTACTTTATATGTTGGATCAACTTCTTCAAAAACACAGTATGGGCCTGCATTTTTTAATATCTCACGACAATCTTCACTTAAGTGTCGTAAAGTAACCTTTTTACCTAAATCTAGATATTTCTTAGTTATAGTATCTATAGCTTCTGTTCCAGATACATCCATAACTCTAGAATTTGCAAAATCTAAAACAATATTATCAGGATCGTGCTGTATATCAAACAAACTCATAAAAGAAGTTGTTGAGCCAAAGAATAATGGCCCAAAGAACTCATATATTTTTGTACCATCCTCTTCACGATGTGTTCTGCTTCTTACTTGAGAGTTTTTCCATGCAAATACTAGTGCTGATACAATCACACCAGAAATTACAGCCACTGCTAAATCAGCATAAACTGTAATAACTGTTACAATAACTAATACTAGCTTATCTGAATTTGGCATATATCTAAGTCTATTAGTACTTTCCCAAGCAAAAGTATTTACACAAACCATAAACATAATACCTACTAATACAGCTAATGGAATCAATGATATCCAGTGTGATAATACAACAACAAAGCTAATAAGTAGAACAGCAGCAGTCAATGACGACAAACGCCCTCTACCACCATTTGTAAAGTTAATTATAGATTGACCAATCATTACACAACCAGCCATACCTCCAAAGAAACCACAAGTAATATTACCAATACCTTGAGCTACACATTCTTGATTCCCACTACCTCTTTTACCATCCATCTCATCTAAAACTGATAATGTAAGTAAAGACTCTATAAGACCTACTAAAGCAACTAGCACCGAGTATGGTAATACAATCCAGAAAGATGCCCATGTTAAATGAAAATCTGGAATGGAGAAAGTTGGGAAACTTCCAGAGATATCTTGATACTGACCGATATTTTCAACAGGTAATTTAAATGCTATTGCTACTATTGTTACAAATATAATAGCTACAAGCCCTGATGGAACTTTATCTGTAATTTTAGGTACAAAATATACAATAGCCATCGTAATAACTACTAACCCATACATCCATATATTTGCATCATGGAAAAATCTAAGCTGAGCCATTGCAATCACAATTGCCAAACCATTTACAAAACCATACATTGCTGGCTGAGGAACTAATCTAATAAACTTCCCAAGTTTAAATAGACCTATTAAAATCTGCCATACTCCAGCCATAATCGTACATAACAATATATATTGTAGAATGTACATACTCGTTTGTTCTTTAGTCATACTATGCAAAATATCCGCTGGAATAATCGCATGAATATGTATCCCTAATGCAATTAGAACAACCGCTACAGAACCAGTAGCTCCTGAAATCATACCAGGTTTACCACCTACAAGGGCTGTAATAAAACCAAGTATAAATGCTGTATATAAACCAACTGTTGGTGAAACTCCTGCTAACAAAGAAAATCCAATCGCTTCAGGTACTAGAGCTACAGCTACAACTATACCAGATAGGACATCACTTTTTATATTTCTACCTATAAAGGTATTTTTATAATCTAACAATTTACTTCCTATTATTTTTATATTATTTAGTTAAAGTTTAAGGCTATAAAGATACCATAAAAGTAGTTGGTATTTAAGTGGAAGAAAATTTCACTTAAATGAATTAAATTGTATTTTTATATTTTTTTAAACAAATAACAGCCACTACAATCATAAAGATTAATAGAGGATATATACTATTTAATATATCAAAGAAACCAGCCCCTTTTAGCAAGATCCCTCGAACTATATTTAAATAATGCGTTAGTGGTAATATATTACCTATCACTTGAGCCCACTCTGGCATTCCCTCAAAAGGAAACATAAATCCTGATAGTAATATAGATGGTAAGAAAAAGAAAAATGTCATTTGCATTGCTTGTAACTGAGTATCTGCAACTGTAGAGAACGTTATTCCAACTAACAAATTAGCTATAATAAAAGGAAATGTTGCTACAAGCAGCAATAAAATACTACCAACAATAGTTATACCAAATATTACTTTAGCAAAAAATATAATTAGTAACAGCTGAATATAACCCACAACTATATATGGAGTTATTTTACCAAAAATAATTTCTAGAGAAGTCACAGGTGTTGCAAGCAGAGATTCCATCGTACCATATTCTTTCTCTCTAGTAATAGTCAAAGATGTAACCATAACCATAGTCATTGTTAAAATAACTCCAGCTAAAGCTGGGACAATATTATTTTGCGTTTTATTTTCTGGGTTATATTTATTATGGACTACAAAATTAAATGGTTGCTTTTGCTGAACTTGAGATTTATTTGAAAAATATTGGCTATATATTGATTTAACTTTATTTATAGCATCTAACGCCGCACCTGTTCCAGAATTTGCTCCATCAGCTATTATCAAGATATCTGGAGATTGGCCTCGGTAAACATCTTTTGTAAAATTTGGTGGAATATCTATTATAAATTGAATCTTACCTTTCTTCATTAAAGTCATAGCTTGACTCCTTGAAAGGTTTTGATATTTAATATCAAAATATTTTGTATTATTAATCTTCTCTATAAGATAATTTGTCTGAAAAGTTCTATCACTGTTAACTAAAGCTGTGTTTAGATGCTTTGGATTCATATTAATAGCAAAACCAAAAAGAATTACCTGGATTAAAGGTATACCTATTACAAGACCTATAGTAACCTTATCCCTAAGCATATGAATAACCTCTTTTAAGAAAATCGCATAATACCTATTGATATCAAAATACTTCATGCAAAATTATCCTGTTGGCTTTTCATTAAAAATATAAAAGCATCCTCTAAAGATGTATCTATCTTCTGCCACTCAAACTCACTATATTCTTTTTGTATATCTGCTACATCTATATTATTTTTAACACTTAAATGCACACTACTACCAAACATAGAAACTTGCTCAATTTCTTTATTACCTTGTAGCTCTAAAACGACTTTATAAACATTTTCACCCGAAATATTATATGTTTTGATGCCACAGCTATCTATTATATCTTTTTGTGTACCGCTAGATAGTAACTTACCATACGCAATATACGATAGCTTATTACATCTTTCTGCTTCATCCATATAGTGAGTAGAAACTAGTGTAGTTATACCTTTACTAGATAATGTAGAGATATAATCCCAAAACTCTCTTCTTGCTTTAGGATCTACTCCAGCAGTTGGCTCATCCAATAATAAAAGTTTGGGATCATGAATTGTTGCTACTCCAAGCGCTAATCTTTGCTTCCAACCACCAGAAAGCTCATAGGCTTTTTGATTTGCTCTAGCTTTACCCATCTGAAGATTATCTATAGTTTTATCTACAGCCTCTTTGATATTTTTTAGACTATGCAATCTAGCAAAGATTTTAAGATTTTCTTTAACTGTTAGATCAGGATATAAAGTAAATTTTTGCGTCATATAGCCTACTTGCTGCTTGATAACACTAGCATGTGTACCAATATCGTAACCAAGACAAGTCCCCTCTCCTTTTGTGATAGGTAGCAAACCACAAACCATTCTTATTGACGTAGTTTTACCTGAACCATTAGGTCCTAAAAAACCGTAAATATCACCCTCTCTTACTTGTAATGAAATATTATCTACTACAGTCTTCTCACCATATACTTTAGTCAGATTTTTTACATCAATAATAAAATTACTTTCTAAACCTTGACTCATTTTAACTCTACCTTCACAGGCTCTCCAATATGAATCAAAGATTCTTTAGGTGAGTATTGCACTCTAGCTTTAACCTCAAAAGATATTTCTGAATCAGAATTTATCCCATATAGTAGAGGTGGCGTATATTCTGCTTTATTAGATATATAATTTATCTTTGCTTGAATATTTTTACCATTAGTATTTTCAATATTGATTTTCTGACCTATATGTACTTTTGCTAAATCTTCTTTTGATACATAAAAAACCACATATACATCCTTAGGGTTTATAACTGTTATAACAGGATTATAAGCTCTAACTTCTTCTCCAACTCTATAAAAAATCTGATAAACATAACCATTTTGAGAAGCTTTTACATTGGCAGAATCTATCTTTTGTTGCAGATAATTTGAATTACTATTAACAGACATAGACATAAAATTTGCTGCTGCTACCAAATCTTCTCGAGCGGGCATTTTATTCATAACTTGCATTATTTCAAGATTTCTTACTTGATTTATCGCCTCAACGAGCTTCCCTTTAGCTTGTTCAAATTGCTTCTTAGAGGTACTATCATCCTCTAGTAATGCTTTCTGGCGAACATACTCATCTTTTGCAACTTCTAGGTTTGCTTTGGCTGTTTTTATATCAAGTTTAGTCCTATCTAGATATGGTTGTCTTTTGCCTTTTGATAGATTACTAGATATTGCTTGTGATGCTTGATGTAGAAACTTATTTGATTTTAAAAGAGTTTTATTTTTTGAAGAATCTAATACAAACAATTGCTGTCCTTTTTTAATATATTGACCCTCTTTAACTTTTAAATCTAAAAGCCTACCACTCTCTTGCGAAGATATATACCTAATATCCGTACTAACATATCCTGGTATCACTTCTATTTTAGATCTAAAGAAATAATACAGCACTCCTAAAAGGCATATTATCACTAATAAAACTATAGCAAGACCTTTGCGCTTATCCAACATTTCAACTTATAATTAAGAGAATATTACTAAATTATAGATTAATTATATTTCAAAATAAATTTTAAGCTGTGCAACTGTTGATATTTATAACAAATTAAGTAATTATTTCAAGATCCAAAAGAAATGATTTAAACTCATGCTTAAAAAAATAATTACTACGGTTGCCCTAGCTAGCTGTATAAATTTTGCCCTTGCAGATGTCGTTAATATTTACGCTCATAGAGGGCTACGCCCATTAGCTCCAGAAAATACGCTGCCAGCCTATACTGATGCAATGCGTGTCGGTGTTGATGTAGTTGATATGGATATTAATATGACTAAAGATAAAGTTCTTGTAGTTAGTCATAACCTAACTCTAAATCCTGATCTAACTAAAGATAAAAATGGTAATTGGATCAAAAAAGCGATTCCAATAAAAGACCTAACTTTAGCTCAACTAAAACAATACACTGTTGGCTATATAAAACCAAACTCTCCAACTGCAAAAATGTACCCAAATCATGTTTCAATGCCAGGAGTACATATACCTACATTACAACAGGTAATAGACTATGTTAAGTCAAATGTTGGTAGCCGTGTTCGTTTACAAATTGAAATAAAAACTAACCCTAACCAGCCTGATCAAAGCTGGTCAGCTCAACAGATGGCTGAAGCTTTAAATAAAGTATTAGTCAAAAACCAAATATCTAGTAGCGTTGAAGTACAAGCTTTTGAATGGCAAGCATTAATTGATTTACAAAAGTTAAATCCAAAAGTTCAAACAGCTTACCTAACTGATAGCTATAGTGACCCTATGAATAGTCAAACAGCTAAGAAAATGGCTGGTCGTAAGGAGCTAACAGCCCCTCTTGACCCTAAAAATTTCAATTATGACTATCCAAAAATGGTTAAAAAACTAGGTGGAACTTTCTGGGAACCTTATGAAAAAGATTTAACTAAAAAAGATCTTGATGAAGCTCACAAGCTAGGTCTTAAAGTTGTAACATGGGGCTGGACAGAAAGAGAAGGTACTGACTTTAACTATAAAGTGGCAAGTAGGCTTATCGATTGGAGAGTAGATGGTATCATAACAGATAGACCTGATATTTTAAGAGGTCTTGAAGCTGCTAAAGGTCTTGATTTACCACCAGCTTATCCAAATATACCTTTTCCAAAAACAATCTAAAAAGTAATAGTTTATAATTTTTACTCTATAAGTAAATTTTTATTGAGGAATAAAAATTCTTAAACTAAACTAATTGCTACATAATAATTAAAATAAACCAAAGATATAGATAACTTTATGAACTTTTTAAAACCTGCAAAAAACTTGCCTTTGCTAGCTAAAGAGCAAGTACAAAAACTATACCCTCACTGGCGACTAAGAATGTTTTTAGTTGCTTATATTGGTTACTTCACATACTACTTTGGTAGAAGTAGTTTTGATGTATCTAAACAATATATCACAACACTATCACCTGATGAGCTTGGATTGATAGGTGCAGGTTTAGGTATTGCCTATGGTGTTAGTAAATTTCTTATGGGCAATATTTCAGATAGAAGTAACGCTAAAGTATTCTTAGCCATAGGCTTATTTATAACTGGTTTTATTAACCTTTTACTACCTAGTCTACTCTCTCTGGGTGTGCTTGTTATGTTTATAGCAATGTTTTTAAATGGATGGGCTCAGGGTATGGGTTGGCCAGCTTGTGCACGTATTATGACTCACTGGTTTTGTTCTAATGAGCGTGGTACTAAAATGGGGATTTGGAATACCGCTCATAACGTAGGTGCTGGATGTTTAGCAATCGTTGTAGTTCCAATTGGATTATATCTATTTAGTGGTGACTGGCATGGTCTTTTTTATGTTGCAGGTGCATTGTGTATAGGCGTAGGTATTTTGATATTAATTTTTGGTGCTGATACTCCTCAATCGCTTGGTCTACCAGCTATTGAAGTATACAAAGGTTACACTACTGCAGAAGCTCACCATGAGAAAGAGTTCTCAGCTAAGGAGATCTTCTTTAAATATGTTTTAAATAACAAGTGGGTTTGGCTAATAGCGGTTGCAAATGCTTTTGTATATTGTGCAAGATATGGTCTTGGAAGCTGGGCTCCTTACTACCTAGTTCATGTTAAACATTTATCAACCTCTGATGGCCTTATTGCTTATGCAATGTTTGAGCTACCAGCTATTCCAGGAACTATAATAATTGGTTGGCTAACTGACAGATTCTTTGGTAGCCGTAGAGCTCCAATGAGTGTAATATGTATGGTTTTATTTATTTGTGCATTACTTGTATATTGGTATAGCAATACCCCTGTAGTTCTTTGGGCATCATTATCTGCAATGGGAATACTAATCTATGGTCCTGTTGCTTTAATTGGAATATTAGCCCTAGACCTTGTTCCTAAAAAAGCAGGAGGAACAGCTGCAGGATTTACTGGGCTATTTGGCTACTTCCTAGGTACTGTTGGTGCTCAAGCTGTAATTGGTGCGATTGCTACATTCTTAGGTTGGAATGCTGTATTTGTATTTTTATTAAGTGCATGTGTTATTGCTATAGTTCTTTTAGCTATATGTTGGAATCTTGGTTATAATAAAGTTTCTGAGAACTAGATTATACTCCTAGATGGCTTTCAATAATTTATTAAAGACTTTAATAACTTCTATAATATTTATCTCATCAATATCATACTCTTTAAGCTCTACAGAGATTGATAAATCATTTGATAAAGCAGTAAAAACTAATCAGCTTAGCTCTGCCCTAATTGGTGTTAAAATTATAGATTTAAATAGTGGTAAAACCATATACTCCAGAAATGCTGATAAAAACTTCATCCCAGCTAGTAACACTAAGCTTATAACTAGTACAGCCGCGTTACTATATCTAGGAAAGGATTTTAAATACGAAACCAAACTTTATTATTATAAATCTCAAAATCATACGATAAACAAACTATATATAGTTTTCTCAGGTGATCCTAGCTTCACTACTAAAGACTTACAAAAGCTATTAGGTACATTAAAGACTTCTAAAGTAAATAAAATTAACCAAATCTATTTTGTTAATAAATTTTTTACTGGTCGTAATACTCCCATAAATGAAAGTCAATCTAGTGCAATATTTGATTATGGAGCACCAAGCTCTGTATATAATCTTAATGAAAATTCTATAACATTAAAACTAACACCTCAAAGGCAAGGCTTTAATATTAAACAAATATCTGGTGAACCACTACAGTTTAAAAACCAGCAACTCTTTATCGCCAATAAAGAACAACTTAAAATATGTCAGTTTAATGGCTATAACTCTAATAACACATTAGTTCTTTCAGGATGTTTACCTAAAAATACCTATAACTTTAGCTTTGCTATCCAGGATCCAAAATCAATAATGAAAAAATCTGTGTTAAGAGAACTCTTAAAACTAAATATCACTACAGCTGATAGTATAAAAGTTATTACAAAACTTCCTGACAATACTACTTTATTAGCTGAGCATAATTCAGCTAAATTAGATGTATTGTTAAAGCATATGCTAGTTTTCTCAGACAATTTATATGCTCATACAATACTTAGAACTATCGGTTACTATTATAATGGTGTTGGTAGTATTGTATCTGGAAAAAATGCTATTTTTGAAATATTAAAAAACAAGCTTAAGCTAAACACAGACAGTATACAGCTAGAAGATGGGTCTGGAGAATCAGAAAATGATCTACTTAACCCCAATTTTATAGTAAACCTATTATATAAAATGTCTTTAAATAAAGATTTTAAACTTTTTAAAAGTATGTTGCCAATATATGGTGAAACAGGCACTTTACAAAATTTCAAAGGTAATATGCTTAAAGGTAGAGTTTTTGCAAAAACAGGAACTCAAACTACAGCTATAACATTATCAGGATATCTAACAAAAAATAATAGCAGATATGCCTTTTCAATACTGATCAACTCATTAAGAGAGTCTAAAAAACCTCAAGCTCATAATTTTGAAAGAGAGTTATTAGAAAGTTTATATACTAGCTAACAGTTAGTAAAAAATTTCTATGACCAGTAGAACTATAGAAAGTAAATTTAATATAATCAAAGTGTAACTAAGATCTTTAAAACCGGGTCTTTACAGATAATTGTGTAAATTTTAATTAGGTTATATATTTTAAATATAACAATAAGGGATTTACAGAAT
>NZ_JBGCTX010000081.1:0-9803 GCF_041102755.1 Francisella sp. 19X1-34 | reverse complement strand
CTTCCATGAATTGTAGTAGTATACATTTGAATAATCTCAATTGACCATAACCCTTGTAAGGATTATCTTTTTCATACCAATTATTTACTGCATCCTCAGTAAGCCATATATCTATACGACCTCTATTTGTTAGAGCTTTGTTGTATTCAGACCAATTTGTGATTTTATATTTTTGTTTAGGCACATGCCAACCTTTTGATTCAGCGTATTTATGTGGCATTGGTATTTTATGTTTTTAAAATTGATTGATTCTAATTCTTTGACTTAGATTTGACAACATATTTATAACTTTAGGGGGTTAAGAAACAAAGCCATTGGAAACTGAACCATTAAACCATCAATTATTATTCTTTTGTGATCAAAAAACATTGATGTTGAAGAGAACAAGCTCACAAAATAGGCAAATGATAGAAAATACTCTTTCATACTTTCAAAATTAAAAATAGTTTTAAGGTCTGTTTTCATAATAATTATCTCCAAAATTTAATATTTTAAATTTATATTTTGATTTATTAAAAATCTTTAAAATATATACCAATTTCTAAAATAAATTAGTAAAGGTTTCATTGTTCACGAGAACCTTTAAATCCTACTGGTTTAGAGTACTGTTGCTTACTAGAATCACACAATAGATTTCTAATAATATTCAAACAGTGTTTAAACCCTAAACCTTTAAATTGATATTCTGGATTAGTAATTTGAAACTCTATCCATGAAAATACCTCTTTGATATTAGAAATTACTGCTTTACCTTTATTATTCAAATAATTAAGCATTTGATGTATTGCTAATTGTTGTCTAGCAGTTAAAACAGTATGTCTTACATCTTCAGCTACTTCAATTGCTTTGTATGAGTTAAAGATTTCTCCATTAGGTAATACGTCTTCATGATTACAAGTTCTTTTAGCAACTTTAATAGCATCATCTATTAACTTATTCTTGCATTCATATAATCCTGATTCATTTAGTTCTATTAAGGCAAATAAAATTGCATTGCAGTCTAAATTATATTCATCTGATAACAGATCTACTAATTGATATGTATATTCATCTTCATAAGAAAAATTAACATTTTTAACAATATCTTTATAGTTATTATCTATATTGTTAATATTATTATCTTTTATATCTTCTTCTTTTATATATGATTTCGCCTCAGTGGCGAAGTCTGATTCCGCCATATAATCACTAGTTTCAGATTCAGTATTAACATCAATATTTTGAGTTTTATTTTCAGTTGATGGTTTACTTATTAACGAGTTAATATAATTCATTAGTGCTTTGAATTTGCTAGTGATAAATATTTTAAGTCTGACTGCTCCATCATAGCATCTAGTTTTTGATTTAGATATGAAACCATTCTTAACAAGTTCTGTAAGAGCTCTTTCACATGTTCTTTTCTTAATACCTGTTTCTTCAACTAAATATTCAATGTTAGGTAATAAAAAGAAAGTATCTCCATTTTTCTCTTTATATTTTGATATTTGAATTCTAAAAAATAGTAAGTCTGCTATTTCAGCATAATTGTGATTTCCAATTTCTGAACGTAATATTTTACGACCTTCATGAAATATAGTAGCCATAGTTATAACTCCTTATACTTAAAAATGTTTGCAATTAGGAGTTAACTAGATTAAAATAAAATTGTTTCGGTGGTTTTCTTAATCTAGTTAACCGCATTAAAGGTCGCCTGCAAGCGGCCTTTTTTGTTAGTCGCCGTACGGCGACTTAATCAATTAATGCATTTTAAAACCTCCTCAATAATATTATCAAGAGTATTTTTTGTAATTTTTTCACTAATTTTGGATGAGAAGTGTAAAGATTTTCTTTTACTATCATCTCTTATAGTTAGAACATGATCGCCATTCTTAGAATAATATTTTTTAGAAGATGATTTGTTGTTTGATATTTCCTTATCTATTAATTTAGAAATGCTAGAGCTTCCAATTTTACCTTCTTTAATTTTATCAGCATGTGCTATTATAATTTTTTGGTGATCAATACTTTTATTGCCAAGTCTACTTATTTCATAAGCAGTCCTTGCAGATACTTTTCTATAGTCTTTGATAGCATTATTAATATTCTCTGATATCTTACTAAAAGATAGTAGTCTGGAAACTTGTTGCTTGCTGATTTTTAAAATATCTGTCAAATCTTTCTGAGTTAATAAACCTTCAGATATTTTTTTTGCATAACTCATGCCTTTAGCATAGTCTGATAAATCATTTCTCTGCTCATTTTCAACAGCTTGGACTAAAGCCGCTGTTCTATCATCTAATTTATGAATAAGTACCTTTAGTTTAATATTTGCAAGTGTAGCAGCTCTCCATCTGCACTCACCTACAATCAGTTCATATTCGTTTGTGTTTTTAATAGGTCTTACAATACAAGGTACCTGCTGACCAATCGTTTTCAAACTCTCTGCTAGTTCTTCGATATTTCCTAACTCATTTTCAGGTCTATCCTTACCAATCCATCTTCTTATTTTACTAGGATCGATTTCGTGAATTTTGTTCGCATCAAAATTTTCTTTATTCATATAATCATTAATTGATGATATTTTATTATCAGCATTTAATAATTTTTCTAAAGGATCTTGCCATTTCTTTTGTGTCATATATGCCTCAATTAAGTTTAGTTATTGCTATTAGCATTCCATATTTCTTTAAAAGCTGAGAAAATTTCGTCATTCACTTTGTTACATGTTTCTAGAGCTCTTTTATAGGTTGTACTATTTGTTGCATATGGCTTTTCATATAAAGATAATAATGCATTTGCTGTATTATCAATCTCGGCGGAATCAACCATATGATTTACTAGAACATATTCACCATTTAGTTTTCTAATTAGCTGATCTATTCTATTAGCTCCAAGATTACCTTTATGTTTAGTTAAAAGTATTCTAAAAAAGTCTAAATGATCAGATTTTATTGCTTTGAATACTCTTTGTAATGTTTTTGTTAATCTAACAAATGATGCAAAATCTGGCATAGCTGGTGGTAGCGTTATTAATGCTGCATTAATTGCGGAAACAGCATTCATAGTTAAAGCACCTGTTTTTGGCGGGCAATCTATTATAATTACATCATATTTATCTTTAACTTTAGTGAGAGCTTTATCTAATCTTTTTAATGGACTTCCTAAATTTTGTAGTTGCTCCTCGTTGAAGTTCGGTAGTTCAAGCTCAGCGTTTTCAAGTTCTAAGTTTGCAGGTATTATATCTATTCCTGTGAAGTATGTTTTTTTAATAACTCTATTTATATCTGAATCATCCTCAAGCAATGTGGTCGTTAAAGTATCATCCTCAGATAGGTCAATATCTGGGATAAATCCAAACCATGTTGTATAAGTGGCTTGAGGATCGAGATCTATTCCAAGAACATTTAATCCTTGGATAGCTAAATATTGTGATAATAATAATGATGTTATTGACTTTCCTGAGCCACCCTTAAAATTTAGAGCGCAACATACAATAGGGTCTGAGTTTTTAGGTCTATGAAATCTTGTCCCAAGCGTTTCTCTGATTTCATTTATTAATTGTAAGGAATATTGTTTTCTTCCATTTTCATCTTTTGGGGGTGAGGGTATTTCTCCTTTTTCTTCAAAAGATTTGATACTTGATCTACTTTTTCCAATCATGTCAGCAGCATCTTTCATTCCCCATGTTCGCAATTGTTTTCGCGTATCAGGAGATGAAGTTGCTTCAATAATATCTACCAAAGCTTGTTGTCCAACTTCATGCAAAGCTTCCATAAGCTCTACAGGATTTTTTACAGAGAATTGAGTTAGATTTTTCATATATTTAAATATTACAAAGACATGATATAAAAATAACATAAAAAAATGCTTTGTACAATAATTTAATAAAATAATATAAAATCGGTACAATTGTTATTTATTGTATTAATAATAATTTACTAATCAGTCTGTTTAATATGAATTAATGACGATATTTAAAGTTATTTCTCCGTTAAGATAGAAATAAAGTATTGTCTCACAAATGGTCGTTTTTTAGGACACTTTTTCAAGATCTCTGGAAGGTAATAAATAAGTATAAAAAATATATTATATTGCCATCTCACTAATCATATTCTTAAATACTCTATATTAGTGGGATTTTTTATACATGGAGTGGCAAACTAGTTTATTATTTCATCCCAAACATTTTCTAAGGTATATGGACTGCCTTTTAAAGCGAAAAAATCTCCTCTTATAAATTTATGATTCTTATCTAGTGAATTTAGTTTATGTATATCATTAGAATCTAATTTAATATATTGTGATACTAAGTTTTTATCTATTCTTTCTGGAGTAATTGATTTAGGGATAGCAATAATATTTTTTTCTATTAACCATGCTAATATTACTTGAGCTGGTTCAGCATTATATTTTTCTGATATTCTTATAATATCAAGGTTACCTAACAGTTCATCTTTTGCATTTGAAGTACCAAGAGGAGAATATGCTGTTAATAAAATATTTTGTTCTTTACAAAAATTTAAAAGATTTTTTTGCTGAAAATATGGATGGACCTCAACTTGATTAGTAACAGGTTTAATTTTTATATCTTTTTCTAAAAGTGATTTTAGTTTTTTAATACTAAAATTAGATACACCAATATTTTTAACTAATCTATCATCTACTAAAGATTCCATAGCTTTCCATGTATCAATTATAGGAGCCTCATCTAAAGAGATAAAATCTTCTGCATTTGTTGGGACATCTACTTTTGTAGCAACAGGCCAGTGGATTAAATATAAATCTAAATATTCTAAATCAAGATTATTTAATGTTTTTAATAGGGCTGGCTTTACTTGTTCATATTTATGATAAGCATTCCATAGCTTAGATGTTATAAAAAGATCTTCTCTTTTTACTATGTCTTCTTCTAAGCATTCTTTTATAGCTTTACCTACTTGATCTTCATTACCATAGAAATATGCACAATCAATATGTCTATATCCATTTTTAATAGCATGTTTTACTGCTTTATAAACATCATTGTTATCTGATAAATATGTTCCTAATCCTAATACTGGTATTTTATTACCATTATTTAAAGTAAATTCTTTCATATTTTTTCCTCACTTAATTTTAAACTTCTTCATCTAAATTAGATTTAAAAATAATTTTAGATCCAATAGTTTGTTGTTTGGATATTTCGTCATTATCTTCTATAGTTCCATGTAATAAAGAAAATATCTTTTTGGCTGCTAAATAACTCTGTCTAATATGATTTTCTCTAACTGTAGCAAGTATTTTTCCTCTAGATATAAGGTCATGAATATTTGTATTCATTCCTCTAGTAACAGCAAATAGCTTAATATTAGGTAAGCGATTAGTTATAACTTTGATAATTTCTGATAAATGGCGATTACTATAAATTGCTACTACATCTTCTTTGAGATATTTATTTATAATTAAATCTATACTTTCTAAAATGTTTTCAATAAAAATAGGTCCTACTATATTTAAATTCTGAGCTTTAGCTTCTAAATAAAACCCCATCAAATAGTCGTTAGAAGATATCTCGTCACTCTTTGTTTTTAAAATAAGAACTTTTTCATTATTTCTAAGTAGCGGAGCAAGAATGTTTGCTGAGATTTTACCTGCTTTAATATAATCACTACCAATATAATCAATATCTTTATTAATAGGAGAATCTAAGGCAATAAATTTTATTTTTGGATTATCTTTTATTATTTGTTCTATTTGGTTCTTTAATTGAGGAATGATTATAATTCCATCTGGCAACTCTTCTTCTATTATTTTTTTAAGTTGGTAAATCTGATCCTCAGGTTCATCAATACTAGTTTCTATAATATTAATTGAAAGATTATAGTTTTTAAGTTCTTCATAGCCATCTATCAGACCTTTTTTAATCTCTACAGAATAATTTTCATTATGTGATTTAATAATAAAAGCATATACTTTCTTAGCATTTTTTCTAGCTAAAGAGCTTCCTATTAGATTTTTAGTATAACCAAGTTCTTTTACTAAACTTAAAACCTTTTGTTTAGTTTTATGATTAATATTATCATGATCAAGCAATGCTCTATATACTGTTGTTCTAGATATATTAAGTCTATTAGCAATATCTTTTTGAGTTATCATAGTAATCAAACCAAGCAGATGCACACACCTTTACATTAAGATAAAGACTATTAATACTCAATATAACTATCTAGCAAAATTATTAGGAAAACAATTTAATTTATAGAGTACTCGAGAACAATCATTTTAATAAATTTATTAAGTTATTTTGCTAAATAAATTTAGAGAAATTGTTTACGATAAAGACTAGTATTTATACATAAGTCCTACTACACGAATAGTTAAACATAAGGAGTTCTATGATGAGTATACAATTAGGTGATATAGCACCAAACTTTAATGCTAAAACAACTTTAGGAACAATTGATTTTCACCAGTGGTTAGGAAACAGTTGGTGTGTTTTATTTTCACATCCTAAAGATTTCACTCCAGTATGTACTACAGAGTTAGGTATGGCTGCAAAATTAAAACCTAAATTTGAAAAGCTTAATTGTAAAATTATAGCTTTGAGTGTGGATACTGTTGAAGAGCATAACGAATGGATAAAAGACATTAATGAAACTCAAAACACGGCTGTGAAGTATCCAATTATTGAAGATTCTAGTAGAAAAGTTTCTACTCTTTATGATATGATCCATCCTAAAGCTTCAGATACTTTAACTGTACGCAGCGTTTTTGTTATTGATCCAGATAAAAAAATTAGACTTACTCTTACTTATCCAGCCTCTATAGGCCGTAACTTCAACGAAATATTAAGAGTTATTGATTCATTACAGTTAACAGACAAATATAGCCTTGCAACTCCTGTTAACTGGGAGAAAGGAGATAAATGTGTTATAACTCCTGATGTCTCTAATGAACAAGCTGAAATAATGTTTAAGGATGGTTTTGAAACCATTAAACCATATTTGCGACTAACAGATTCTCCTGAGTAAATATAATTTGAAATTACCACTTTTTATCAAAACAAATAATTAGGAACTTAAATTATGAATAATCATATTGAAGATTGGATATCAAACACATTTAAAACAAATAGTACATTTGATGTAATTAATCCATATTCCCAAGAAGTTATTAGTAGCTTACCTGAAATGGGTAGAGTAGAAACACTAGATGCTTTAGATATTTTAGAAAAAGGATATCAAGATTGGGATAATCAAAATATTTCTTATAGAGCTGAATTATTATGTAAATGGGCAGATCTTTTAGAGGAAAATATACAAGAACTATCTTCACTATTGACAAAAGAACAAGGTAAACCAATAGGAGCGGCTACGGGTGAATTATTGTGGGCTATATCAAGCATTAGAGAAAATGCAAATACAGCTAAAAACACTCATGGTTATACTCCTATTCAAAGTGATCCTTCGTTACAAACTATAGTTACTAAGCAGTCTTTAGGTATAATTGCAGTAATAACCCCATGGAACTTCCCATTATTTATTAGCTTAAGCACAATTTCAGGAGCTATAGCTGTAGGTAATGTTGCTTTATGTAAAACTTCTGAAGAAACGCCTTTAGCTGTAGCTGCTGCTATTAGCTTAGCTTATAAAGCAGGTATTCCTAAAGATGTTATCCAATATTTAACTGCTAAAAGTCCTCAAGAAATAGGAGATACTATATGCCAAGATCATAGAGTTAGAATGTTAGGTTTTACAGGGTCTACTTTAACTGGAAAAAAATTATATGAAAAATCCTCAAGTAACGTTAAGAAGTTATTATTAGAATTAGGAGGTAATTCACCTTTTGTCGTATATGATGATTGTGATATTGAAAAAGCTGTAAATGATGCTGCTTCTATCAAATTCTCTAATTGTGGTCAGATTTGTGTAAATGCAAATAGGTTTTTAGTACATGAAAAAGTATATGATCAGTTTATTGAGAAATTCACTAACTTAGCTAGGCAACAGATTGTTGGTGACGGTTTAAATTCTAAAACAACTATGGGGCCTATGAATAACCTCAAGGTACTAGAAAAAGTTAACAGGTTAATTGAAGATGCTGTATCTAATGGAGCTAAACTATTATATGGAGGTAAGTTGATTAAAGAAGGCTCTTTATTATTTTCTCCTACAGTTTTGACGAATGCTACTAAGGATATGGATATATTCAAAACAGAGATATTTGGACCTGTAGCTGTTTTCTATAAATTTAGTGACAATGATGATGTTTTAGAGATTGCTAATGATACTGAATATGGATTAGCAGCATATTGTTATACAAAGGATTTATCTAAAGCTATCAATTTTGGTAAGAAAGTACAGGCTGGTAAAGTTGGAATAAATACTACAGCATCTAGTGGTGGTCCTTTTGGAGGTTTTAAAGAGTCTGGTATAGGGAGATCTAGTGGACATGTAAATCCTCTAGATATATATTGTGAAACGAAAAGTATTGATATTAATATTTCTTAGGGAATTGAATTTAAAAAATTACATTTTAAGCACTAACTAATAGATGATCGTACTTACCTTGTTTTATATTAAAAAAAGTTCTTCTTGAAATATCTACTTGATTTAATATATTGGATATTGATATTTCTTGTTGTATTAGATCTTTTGTTAATAAGACTATATCTTTAGTTATCTTAGCAGGTCTGCCAAATCTCTTACCATTTTTTAGGGCTTTTGATATACCTTCTCGCTGTCTTTCTTTTCTAATCTCATTTTCAAATTCAGCTACTGATGAAAGAATCTGAAAAGTTAATTTACCATAACTAGTAGTAGTATCTATATTTTGGTCAAGTACTACAAAATTAATATTATTAGATTCTAGGTTTTTTACTATATTACCTAGATCTATAGCGCTTCTAGCCATTCTATCTAATCTAGTTATGACTAAAGTATCTTTATCTCGCAAATATTCTTTACATTTAATTAATTCAGGTCTATTTTGATCGACACCTGATATTTTTTCTTGGAATATCCTTGTACAACCATATGCTTTTAACTTTTCCAACTGAATATCTAATGATTGATCTTTACTAGATACTCTAGCATAGCCTACTATTTCCATTATAAAATACATACTCCACTATTTTTGATATCGTGATGTAATCTATCTGGAGCCACATCAACCCCACAATCCCAAACTATAGTGTCACCATTACCAATAAAAAACTTTCTAAATTCTTTATTATTTCTAAGTGGTTCAAACACTCCAGTTAAGTTCTCCTCTTTAAATATAACTTCACCTTTGAGACCATCTTCAAACTCTATGGCTAAATTTAGGTGTTTTCTATATTTAATATTTTTAATATCCCAGTACATGATATTTCTCCTACGCTAAAGGATCTATTTTATTAGGATGTTGTTTCATCTGACATAAATCCCAGTTTTTTAATAATTCGTCTTTATGGATCTCGGCCCAATCTAAAACTAGATTAATACCTCTCCGTGGTAGACTACCTTCAATCACAGTTAATGTATTTATATCAATAGCAACTTTACTGCCTTGATATTCCGCATGGAAGTGAGGAGGGTTGTGTTCACGCCAATACATGTAGATAATAATTCCATAAAATGTACTAATCTGTGGCATAGTGCAAAAACTTTTAAAGCTAAAATATACTTATATTATACACCATATTAATGCACCAGTAAAATAAATGTGCAGAAAAGTATACTTTTTGATACGATTTGGACATTGGCTAACCTACGTGCGCTGAGGGGCGGCTTTGTTTCTTAACCCCCTAAAGTTATAAATATGTTGTCAAATCTAAGTCAAAGAATTAGAATCAATCAATTTTA
>NZ_JBGCTX010000080.1:0-9938 GCF_041102755.1 Francisella sp. 19X1-34 | reverse complement strand
AAAATTGATTGATTCTAATTCTTTGACTTAGATTTGACAACATATTTATAACTTTAGGGGGTTAAGAAACAAAGCCGTCTTGTCTTAACCACAAGAAATTGAAAAGAATTGAAAAGAGACATTCATATTCTAGATATATATTTATATTATTTTTGAGTTATTCTTTATTGTAAATCACACCTAATGAAAAAAACAAATAGCCAGAATAAAGTTTGTAAATATGTAATGATTATTTTTATTACTTTTTTATTTAATTTTCAGATTTTATATGCTGAATCTAGAAATTCTGTTTATTCTATTAAAAATAGTCATAATGCTAAATTTAGTAATTCAAAAATCAAGTCTTCATCCGGAATATTACCATTCGAAAATATACAAGGTTTAGCTGGAGTTGGAAGTGTTTCATCAACGAGCTTGAGCTCTAATTATAGTATATCACTAATTTCTTCAGATCTTTTCAATGGACCATATTCGTCTGAGGATTCATTTACATTGAAAGCCATATATAATAGTAATAATAGTAGTGACTTTTGGGGAATTGGTTCTGGATGGACTTTGAATATACCATATATCACTTTTAGTAACGAATGGGAAACCTTATGTAAAGGTTCATTTGATGACAAAGGAAAATGCGAGTTTAACAAAGATGCAGATGTGATTAAAGAATCTGTAAGTGGATATCCTAAAGAAATAATAGTTAATAACTCTAATATGTCAGGGGTTTTTAAGCAATCTGATAAAGACAAGACAGCATACTATCCTTTACTTAAGAGTTCAATTAGTCGTAACTTTTTTATAAAAGCCTCAAAAACTAACGGTAACATTTATACTTTTACTTTATTAAGCATTAAGAATCCAAATAAGAAAACACAATTTAATTTTGATGGTAATTCTAATTCAAGCTTGATATCTATTTCTTCAGATAATATTGATGAAGTTTCAAACAAAAGTATAAAAGTAACATATAATCAAAAAGAAAATACAATTAATATTTCGGGTTACTATAATAATGCTTTAATATCTGGGGCTCCTGAAATAAATATTTCAGGCCTTAAAAAATTAAATTTTACTGGACCTAAAGATATTCCTAATACAAAGGTTACAACAGGCTGTTTCATTAGTAATATTAAATATTGTCCTGATGGGTCTCCTAGCGGCAATTGTTCTGAAGGATTTGCTCCTGACTTGAAACTTCCTGTCTGGAACATGGGAGATTTTATCAAAACCCCTATTACTTATTATAATTATTATTATTATTATGATACTGGACATCAAAGAGATACTACAATAAATAAATCCATTCAGGATTGCCCAACAGCTGAAGATAGTGACATAACTACAGCTAAATTTTTTGAGAATAATCCTCTCAAGTATAATATATCACCATTAAACGATTCGAAAAATATCACTATTAAAGGAACTAACCTTAAGGGAAAGGAAGTAGTTGTTAATTTAAAATCTGATCAATATAAATTAACATATATAAATCCAGTATCATTTATTGGTATGGAGCCTTATATCCAAATAGGTACAGCTAATTATGTTGGAAATCCTTCTCAGACTCATGCTATTAAGACTTATATGGATGTTTCACACATTGGAATGCAAAATTTTGACTATACCGTAAGAACGTTGAAATCTATAGATTGGAATTTATCTTCTAATACTGATCCTTATACTACAATTAATTTGAATTATAACCCTGAATATCATAATATTACTCCAGATGGAATATCTTTAATTAAAGCAGGAGATAACTCTATATGGGCATTTAGTCCATATTATATGAATAAATATCAAAGAGATTTCTATAGTGTATATTCCAAAACCCCAGTACCTTTATTAGCATCAGTTTCAGGGACTTCCAATATAGGTTTTGTTCCATCAGTTAATTTTCAATATTCTTCGGCAACATATAACATTAATTATAGTGATTCCGCATTGAAAGATAATACAAATTTTATATTTAAAAACGAAGGTTATCTAAATGCAATAATGAAAATCCTTAATTTGCTAGGAGATAGTGAGAGTCCAAATACATTTATGTATGTAAGCACTATGCAAAACAATGGTATAATCACTAATTATAGTTGGGGAAGTAATGGTAATAATTTTTATAAACAAACTACTGGTAATGAACAGATAACTGATACAAATAGTGATCTTGAGTATTATAGAGCATTAACAACAAATTATGCAATTTCTGGGATGAGTATTAATAATTCAAATAATGGTCAGCCAAGTTTTACTGTTATTATTACTAGACCAGAATTAAATAAAGAATATGATACATATAATAAATATGGTTTATTGACTCAAAAGAAAATTTGTTCAATTAACTCTAAAGATGATAGTTGCTTAATTCAAGGTTTTCAATATCTAATAAATGCAGATGGTCAATATCCATATATTGATAAGTATGATGGGATATATGATCAAATATCGAATGAAACCCAAAGTATTCAATTGAACGATGGTAAAGAACATCAGCTTAGTTCAATCAGTTATGTCTATAACGCATTGCATAACTTAACTCATGTTTACAGCAGAGGTGTTAATAATCAACTACTAAATGCAACTGTGATAAATTATGTTGATCCAAATTCGGAAGATTCTAAAATTTTATCAATCAAATCATATGTGCGACCTTACATTAATAAAGATAAAATAATGAACTCAAGACTGTCTACTACGACTTCTTATCAATATAAAAATGTAATCGGAGGAGATAAAAACAGTTATAAAGTTATTGATACTGTAGTCAATAATATAGGAGATAAAAAAACTACTAAAAAATATGATTATGATGACACTAATAATTTGACTTCTATAACAACTTGTGTTAACACAAATGAATGTAATTCAGATTATACTAAAGATGATAGTAGACAATCTATTCAGAACACACTTAATTATGACGATACTAAAAATGCATTGATATTAGGAGGTACGAGACCAGGAAGTGGAAAAGAAATAGATTATATACTACATAGTAATTTACCTAAAGAAATATATACATCTAATGGGGAAATTTATACTTATTCCTACGACGATTATGGAAGATTACAGTCCAAGAAGATAGAGCAAGTTACATATGATAATGCAGTTCATACGATTAGCAATGATACTTATGCTTACAATAAAAATAATGATAACTTTACCGTAGAAAAGACTGATATGTACGGTCATTCTTCTCTTGCAACATATAATAAATATGGTGAAATAATAAAGTATCAAACTCCAAATATTAATACTTCAAGTAATGATCCATTTGATCCTATTTATAAGACCTATGAATATAATATAAATGGACAGATTGATAAAGAACAATATTATAATGGTTCTAATGAGCTATCGAATGAGCAGTTCAAATATGATTTCATGAATAGGATTGTTGCTACATCAAAAACTACAACTTCATGGAAAGAGTCCATGTTTGAAGGAGATAAAGTTTTTCCTGAGAAAAATTACCATAGTGATTATGAATATTCGTATAATTTCCCATCTAGCAATAATGCTAACTACAGCACTAGTACAAAGGTTACAAGTTGTGAAAAAGCTAATTATGAATCTATTGAAGATATGAAATTATGTGGATCAGAAAAAACGGATATTGCTTTAGGCAGTAAGAAAAGCGTTGTATCATCAGATTCTAATATTCTTACTAGTACAGTTACAACATATGATCCGAGTGGCGAGATTATTAATAGCCAGCAAAGTAATGTATTATATAATACAAATACTGATACAAAATCTTCTTACCCTTTTGAAGTTACATATATTACGCATGATCAAAAAACAAAGACTTTGTTTTTTAATAGTAGTCTTACTTTGGATAAAATTATAATTGGTAATGCTACAAATAAAAATACACAAACTCTTGCATATATTTATGATTCCCTCTATAGAGTTACTGGAGTTAAATATAATAATTTTACGGAACCATACCATTATTACTATGATGATAATGCTAATGTTAATCAAGTAGCTTATGATTATTTTGATAATAATGTTAGATCTCATCGAGTAACTCAATATAATTACAGTGAAGCATGCCTATATAAGAATATTGAAGATAAATCTTATTTGTGTGACTATAAAGGTTTTAATATTGATAAATTAGATAGTATAGATACTTATAAAAACTCTGTAGCTCCATCTGGAGATATAAAAAAATACACTAATTTAACAGGAAAAATTTTATCAGATAGTTTCAATTATATAAAATCTAATCAAATTACTGAAAAGGTAATTGATCCACAAAATATAAATAATAATATAACAAATATAGAAGACTTCAATGATGATTTAACAATTAATAGTTTGCAAGATATGCGTAATGATAATAGTGGAACAACATCACATTCAGAGATTAATTATAATTATATTAATGGAATAATTAAATCTATTAATTCTACAACGAGTGATACTACTACATTCACTCCCAAATATGACGACAGTAGTTATCTCTCTGGAATTAAAATTTCTGCAGATAGATATATTTCATCGAATCCACAAAATCATTTTCTAAAAGAAACAATTTTAGATCCAGCAAATGGACTTCCTTTATTGACGAAGATAACTAGTCCCAAAAATACATATAATATAATCTATCATTATGATGCTAAAAATAGATTAGATACTGAAACATATACTAACGATGAAAAAACAGAAACATCTGACTACTATGAGCGTAAAACGTATACCTATTATGATACTAATGGTACTAATGAAATTTATGGAGCTTTAAAAAGTATAGAAACAGAATATAATCCAATAAACCCAGGCTCCAACAAAGATTCTATAAAACAAACATTTAAATATTATACAGATAGCGGTAAGTTATATACTGTAAATACTAATGTTACTACAAGAAATATAGTTGGTATTAAGAATATAGGATTACTTGAAACCTATTCATATGATGGCATGGGAAGATTAGCTATCTATAGATGCAAAAATACAGGGAGTGATGAAGACAAGAATCTTTGTCCAATAGACTCATATTCAGATGGTAGTAATATAAATTCACGCCAATATTTTTATAATGATAATAATCAAATAACTAGTATTACAACTAATGGAAATAAAACGTTAGCTTTTGTATATGATAAAAATGATGAAACTCATCTTAAATCTATTGGTAACCTGTTGACTTTAAATTATGATGATTTATGGAACAGACTTGCTAGCTTAATAACCTCAACAGGGACAGACTCATACAAATATAATTTGGCTGGGAGATTAACTTCTATTACAAGCCAAGGTGTAGGTTCTAATACCCAAAATAATATCGATATTCATAGAGGTTTGAGGGAATCGATTACTGGAATTTCTCTAAATAATCTTAATCAAAGGCATTATTATGGAGATAATTTTTATAAAAATGAAGAAAATAAACTTCATTATTTAGTTGGAGGATATCTACATTCAAGTATGGATATACCTGTTATGAAAGATCAAGATACGCTTGGCGTTAATCATATTATTCGAGGGATAAATGGAAAAGTTTTGGCACAAAATCACGAAGCTTCTCCAGCACTTTATCTTCATAGTTATACACCATATGGATCTTTAAATGATTATAGCTATTTACGTAATTACAATATATTGCGTAAAGATAATCAAGAAACAATTTATAATGGAGATAACGGAGCATTAACTATAGTTCCAAATAAAGATTCATTCTCAGGAGTTCAATATCAACTTTTAGGATCAAGAGTATATATTCCTGAAATTTCTAGATTTATGCAACATGATACGGAAAGCCCATTTGGTGTTGGTGGGCCGAGTGGTTTTCTATATGGGTTTGGAAACCCCGTTGGATTTAGTGATCCTAGCGGTCATTTTGGAAGCATATTCAATTTAAATGTATCTAACTCACCCTTTAATATTGAATCTCCGGCCATTAAACAACTGAATCAGGGGGCCACTTTTATTCGTGCGATGACGATAGCTGGCATTGTAATCAACCTTATACCAGGAATATTAAGTTTGGGATCAGGTCTTATGAGCTTAGCTAATTCTGCGATGTCTACGGCAGCAGTAGCTTTTACAAGCGGTGATGCGTTAGCAGTTGCAGCTAGCGCATCTCCTGGAATAATAATACAATCATCCATGATGGGTATTGAAGCAACAATTACGTTTGGTCCGGCAGCATTATCGATTGCAGGAATAGAGAAAAATAATTCTGCTCTGATGATTGCTGGGCAAGTTATGGGTAGTATTGGAGCTATAATTGATATTGGCTCACTTGGTTTAGGGAGATTATTAACTACTGCTGATGCTATTGGTGACTTAGAAGATAGTTTATCAACTTCAACTGAAGAGAATATAACTGCTGCTAATAGTATTACTAAAAATACAGACGAAGATATTGGAGAAGTAGCAGCTTGTTTTATTGGGAATACTCTCGTTATGGTAAAAAATAGCAAAAAATCTAAAAGTGAAAACCCTAAGGTAAATTCACATATACTCAAGAAAATTAAGGGAATAAAGATTGGAGATTATGTTGTAGTGTCTTAGTCAACAGAAATTGCGTTGAATTGCTAATAATTTTTATGTGGTCGAAGACAGAACACCGCGCGTTTACGCGTGGATGAATGAACCTCCCTAGTTTTACATTACGGTGGTTTGGAAACTAGGTCAGATCGAAAGATCTGTAAAGCATAACAAAGTTATGCAGTGGCTTTGCCACATAAGCACCACGGGTTTACCCGTGGGTATCTATCAGAAAAAGGAAAGACTTATGAAAAAAAAATTTTTGTATACTATCGCAGCTGTATTTTGTTTATTTGGATTTTTACCGGCTTATGCTAGTTCATACTATCCAATTGGTATATATAATTATATTGATTTTCATACAAAAACTTGGCAGATAGATCCTAAGATCGTACCTATATATGGAAATTGGGACTCTGCTCATTTGACTAATGAGAATTTATCGCCTATTACATGTAATAGCCTCATTGAAGGTTTACCTGGCGAAGCAGATTCCAAATGGCAATGTGCCAAACTACGTGTTAGAGTAGATAATAACATTTTTTCTGGTAGCTCCTCGCTTAGTCAATTTAATGGGAGATCTTTTTTAATAACTTATCACCCTAATTTATTCAAACCATCTGAAAAAACTACAGCAATTATATATGACTCGGAATACACCCTTCCTTTTAATGGCAAGAATTATATAATATTCTATGTAGCTATTAATTCAGATAAACAAATTCACTACATAGAAGATATGCGACTTATGTTAAATCCTTTCCCGCAATCAGAAGACCACTACTTTTTGCGAAATGATAGCTTTCCAAATAATATTTTACACTCTTATGATGTAATGAATATGCAAAAAAAATATGCATATCTATCTCAAATAGATCTCCTTTCAGATAAGGATACGCAGCATCTATTTACTACTAAATGTGAAGTTAATAACGATAATAAATTGATCAATTGTTCAAAACTTTCAAGCCAACAAAGTATGGTGAAAGTATCATTTAGTCAAGGTAAAGCTTATATTTTCACAAATAGCTCTCCTGATATTAATAAGAATTTTATATATACGAATACTAAACTATCTGTTTGTGATATAGATAAAAGACAAAATATAATATATAGTTCATGTAAAGAATTGAAAATTCCGATTCAGAATATATCTATTCTAGGAAAAAAAATAACTTTCTTTAACCCAACTGCAATTGCGTTTTATCATAACTATGCATATATAGCTGGTGTATTATTACCAGACAGTTCCATGGCGGGTGGATTTTTTTCTTCTATTTGGAGATGCCCTATTAATCAATATGGAAACGTAGTTAGTAAATCATGTTCATTGGTTATATCCCCATTGACTAATTTAACATTAATTCAAAGTATGGTAATTATACATAATAATATCTACTATACTGATGAAGCTAAGGATCTGTCAAATAAAAAGTCCTTTGGTAATATGTTTACTTGTAAGCTAAGTGAGTTAGGGGCTTTTTATGGCTGTAAAAGTATACCTCAACCACCTCTCACCTCAGATAAATGGTATATTTCGGTTCCTACAAAGACGGTGTACAATAAAGGCACAAATTCTCTCTATGTTCTGGATATAATGGAACCACCAATGCCAGCATGGACAACAGAGCCAGGACCTTATTTACCAGGCCTACGAATCGTTTCTTATTCCCTAGACCATAATGGCAATATTGATAATAGTAAAGCTCCTGTTGTAAGCTATACTACACCAGATTATAGTGATATGCAACTTCCTTCTGATGGATATGGTATGATATATGCTGCTAGTATGAGCATTGTGGGAGATACTAATCCCATTACTTATATTTCTTCAAACATGCTGAATACATATTCGTTGAATACGTCAAGCGATTTTCAACGCTGTCACATTGAAAATAATCTAACTATAGGTGATTGTAGTGATACTCAGACTATTTACCCTCTTGTTGTAGATAGTCCAATACTAGTTAATACTTATAAAGGAACTCCTATTACATTCAATACGCCATTAGATTATAATACTCCATTTGATACAAAAGACGTTCCTTCTAAAGATACTAAACTAAATTTGAATAATGCTAAAGCGTATAATACGAACTGGTATTCTGGTCATTTAGATTATAAATGTAATATGTTTTCTTTTTCAGGGGAGTATAATGATATGATCAATTGTCAGGACTTAGAGCTTCCTCTACCGGATATGGGGTATTATGAGCATAGTTTAGGTCTTGTTGATGGTAGAATGATTGACATTACTACTCAAGATGGAGATACTATAGAAGGGATTATTTATGATTATAATTTGATACAAACGTCCAATAAATGTGATAAAAACGAAGATCCTATGTGTGATGTAAGAATTATTTTACATATGAAAACTGACTACTATTCTGAATATAAAGAAGGTACTTTATTAAACGGTCAAATTATAAAAAATAAGTTTCCACAAGATGCATCATTTTATTTTAATCCAGAAGGTTCATTTTTCTATAGAGAAAATAGTATTTCTAATGATAAAAATGTACAGGAACAAATCTTAAATAGCCAAAGTTCAAAAAAATGGGGATCAGATAATGTTCTACCTCATGGAGGAGTAAATACTTGCCCGTTTAATTTTGTAGATTCAACTTTTAGCAATGATAGTAATTATATGGTATTAGGATGTGCCGCAATTAACCTTAATGCCGAACAAGTACAAGGTTTACTACATGGACTTATTGGTTTTAATATTTTCACTACTTATGAAGATAATCAACGTCCTTACATGCTTGCGGAATATAAATATGATCCTTCTAATCATACTGCAAATTTCACAGGCAATTACTTAAATATATATGACTATAAAGAAAATAATGATGGAACAATAACTCTTTATTTTACTAATATATTTTATGCTAAAGAAAATTCTACGCCATTTATTACTTATTATAAAGATAAAAATGCACCAACATCAGGTAATGATGAATATCAATATATTTTAATGAAGAGCCCTTTTAGATTGGAGTGATTAATCGTAAGCGTCTCATGAAATACATCTAGATTTATATCTAATTATTTGCAGATTTATTTTTATCTACCTTCTCAACAAATAGCTGTGCATACTTAGGAGTTAATGCTTCATAATCTTTGTCTGTCTTAGCTGTAGCAATGTGATCAAACACATATTTGAGATAATTAAATATTTTAAGATTAAACATTTTAGCATTCTCTATAAGTGTAAAGAGGTTTGCGCTAGATTGAGCTCCTTTTTCACTACCTGAGAATAACCAATTCTTTCTACCTACTGCAAATGGTCTAATTTTATTTTCAATATCATTATTATCTATAGGCAAATATCCGGCCTTTGTATAATTATTTAGTTGTTGGGCTTTGTTTCTTAACCCCTTAAGGTCTTCTAGTTGGTGTATTTTAGGCAGTTCTATGACTAATGGGCATAC
>NZ_JBGCTX010000079.1:0-10013 GCF_041102755.1 Francisella sp. 19X1-34 | reverse complement strand
CATTCTGTAAATCCCTTATTGTTATATTTAAAATATATAACCTAATTAAAATTTACACAATTATCTGTAAAGACCCGAAGTTATAAGTATAGATATAACTAAGTTTATTGATACTATTGTCTTTGTGATGTTATTAGGTTTAATGCTTATTATTGGTGTTTTATTAAGATTGGAGAAAATTCCCTTAAAAGATATCTTTAAGAATAAAGTAGCTCTTATTATTGTAGCTATTATTATTTTAACATCTATTGCATCAGGACTGATTATTAGCCTATTTACGGGTATATCTCTTAAGCAAAGTATTATGATATGCTCTGGTTTAGGCTGGTATTCACTATCAGTAGTTTTAAATACCAATTTTCTTGGTGAATATTATGGTATGGTTACTTTTATGATAGATTTCTTGCGTGAAATATTTGTTATAGCACTTATTCCTTTACTTAGAGCAGTACTATCTATAGAGTTGGTAGGATATGCTGCAAACACAGCTATGGACTTTTGTCTACCGGTTATCAAAGATAACTATGGCACAAAAGTAGTGCCACTAGCAATATCAATAGGTTTGATATTTACTATAACAACACCAGTTTTATTAATATTAGAAAATATAATCTTATAAAGAAATTTTTAGGATTATTTACTACGGAACTTGATACGTCCTTTAGTAAGGTCATATGGAGTGATTTCAACAACTACTTTGTCGCCTGTTAAAATACGAATATAGTTTTTTCTCATTTTACCTGATATATGAGCAGTCACAATGTGACCATTTTCAAGCTCAACTCTAAACATTGTGTTTGGAAGAGCTTCTAATACAACTCCTTCCATTTCGATACAATCTTCTTTTGCCATATTGGCCTCTTCTCCAGTTTGTTAAATTTTTCAGTTAATGTGTATGATTAGACAAAACAACAAGGCTATATTTTAAAAGAATTTAAATGAAAATACAAATCTTTTGAGATACTTATAAATAAAGATCTTTATATGTGAGCTTTAAAAGGAAAATGTCAATATAGATAAAACGATCAATTAGGTTTTTTATTAACTGCAGCATTTGTTATATAAACACCTAAAAATACTACGCCTCCAAACAATAACGATAGGATAGAAATAGTTTCATCGTAAAAAAGAAATCCTATAAGAATAACTAAAAATGGTAAGGTATTTTGAAAAACTGCTGTTTTATATACACCTATTTCTTCAAGAGCCCCAAGGTACCAAACATATGCAACTACAGTTGCAAATGCTGCTATATAAAGCATACTTCCCCAAAATTTAATATCAGTATGAGCTAGTTGAGAGAAATCTGACTTAAATAGACTTACTATAGCAAACATTATCATGCCTACAATTGCAGCATAAGTGTTTATAGTAATCATATGAATACCTTCTCTTACACAACATTTTCCCAATATTGCATAAGCAGCAAAACATACAACAGCTAAAATACTTAATACTTCTCCAAAATTTATCTCGACACCATTAAGACATTCTGCAGCACCATTTGAAAATAAAACAACGCCTATAGTACCAAGTAATGCGACAAGTATACCAACCTTTGCTTGTTGGTTGACTTTCATACTAAAGATATAACTAGATAATATTGTAATAAGACATGGAGTAAATGCATATATTATAGCTACAATATTTCCAGATATAAGTTTCTCAGCCCATAAGAATGTTATGTTGTAAAGAAAGACTCCAAAGAAACCCACTGCTATAACATAAATCCATTGCTTTATATTTAAACGAGGAAAAAAGGTCTTTGTAAAATAATAATGTATAAAGATAAATATTATTGAAGCAAAGGCGTAACGTATTAAACCTACTAGATAGATATCAACATATTTAAGTGGTAAAGGAGCTATATGATATAAGCTAGCCCAAAAGACTAAAGCTAAAACTATTTTTGAATAACCTTTCACTAAAGAAGTATTTTTCATGATTCATTTTTATCTATTCCTTTTTAGATACTCTACTATATCTGGATTTAATAATGTAGAGGTATCTCCGAAATTTTCAAAATCTTTTGCAGCTATTTTTCTTAAAATTCTACGCATAATCTTACCAGAACGTGTTTTTGGTAGCTCTGGGGTAAACTGAATAACTTCTGGTGTAGCAACAGGTCCAATCTCTTGGCGAACATATTTAACTAGAGATTTTCTTACTTCATCAAGAGTACTTTGACTTTCATCTGTATTTTCTTTAAGAATACAATAAACGTATATAGCTTCACCTTTGATATCATGAGGCATGCCGACAACTGCACTTTCTGCAACTGAAGGATGAGTGTTTAGAGCAGCTTCAATTTCTGCAGTAGCCATTCTATGGCCTGAAACATTTATCACATCATCCATACGCCCTTCTATCCAGATATAACCATCCTTATCTCGTCTAGCTGCGTCACCTGAGAAATAGTTTCCTTTGAAGCTAGAAAAATAAGTTTGTAAATATCTATCATGATCTCCAAAAATAGTTCTTGCCATACCTGGAGTTGCTCTTTTTATACATAAAGCTCCTTTGCCTTCTCCATGTATCTCGTTACCATCTGTATCAAATAATCCAACTTCAACACCAAAGAAAGGTTTTGAAGCAGAGCCAGGTTTTAATTTATGAGCTCCTGGTAGAGGAGCAATCATATGTCCACCAGTTTCAGTTTGCCACCAAGTATCAACTAGTGGAGCTTGATTATTACCTGCTTTTTCTACAAACCAGTGCCATGCTTCTGGATTTATTGGCTCACCAACAGATCCTAGTACACGTAATGATTTTCTTGTAGTTGTTTTAAGATAATCATCACCAACTTTTAATAAAGATCTAACTAATGTAGGTGCTGTATATAATATACTAACGTTATGTTGATCCACTTCTTGCCATAATCTTGAGGCATCTGGATACGTTGGAACACCTTCAAATATTACTGAAGTTGTACCATTTGCAAGAGGGCCGTATACTACATATGTATGTCCCGTTATCCAACCAATATCTGCAGTACACCAGTATACATCATGATCTTTATGATCAAATATTAGCTTATGAGTCATACTAGCATATACTAAGTAGCCTCCAGAAGTATGAACAAGACCTTTAGGTGCACCAGTAGAACCTGAAGTATATAACATAAATAAAGGAGTTTCTGCATTAAAAGATTTTGGTTGATGTTCATTTGAAACTTTCTTCAACTCTTCTGAATAACAGATATCAATATCTTTATTCCATGATATATTTTGTGTTTCAGTATTACGCACTACAAGGACTTTTCTAACAAAGTCAATGTCTGATACTATCTTATCAACACTTGCTTTCATAGGGATTCTTTTACCAGATCTAACAGCCTCATCAACTGTAATTATAAAATCACTTTTTGCATTTATAATTCGCTGTTTTAATGACTCTGCAGAGAAACCTCCAAATACTACTGAATGTGTAGCACCAATACGAGCACATGCTAACATTGCATATATTGACTCAGGCACTAGTGGCATATATATGGTTACAACATCACCTTGTTTTACATCATTGTTTTCTAATACGTTAGCCATTTCACAGACTCTATGATATAGTTCGCGATATGTTATTTTCTTTGATTTCTTAGGGTTATCAGCCTGCCATATAAAAGCTACTTGATTAGCTCTTTCTGGTAAATGTCTATCCACACAATTATAACAAACATTTAACTGACCATCTTCAAACCATTTAATGTTAACTGGATCAAAACTACTATTACATGCTTTAGTGAAGGGGTTATCCCAGTGTATGCGATTTGCCTGCTTAGACCAGAATTCTTCTGGAGTATTTAAAGATTCTTTATAAAGCTTCTCATATAGCTCATTATTAATATGTGAACTATCAATAAACTCTTGTGATACTTGAAATTTTGAATACGACATGAATAACTATAAAATTAAACTTAATATTAAAATCATGTTAGCAGTATTTAAGGAAAATTGTAAGAATAAGATATAACAGAATATTAATAAATTTAGTGTTTATTTTTAAGGTAATTTTTGAATTTTTCACCTAGTTCTTGGTGCTGTAAAGCTATCTCATAATTAGCAATCAAAAAGCCTAACTTACTACCACAGTCATAGCGAGTGCCTTTAAACTCATAAGAAAGTATTTTTTCTTCTTGCTCTATAAGTTTAGCAATAGCATCAGTGAGCTGAATTTCACCACCAGCTCCCTCTGATGTTGTTTCAAGGCATCTAAAAATTTTATTAGGTAATAAGTATCTGCCAACAACAGCATTCGTTGAAGGTGCTTTTTCTGGAGATGGTTTTTCAACGATCCCTTTTATAATATTCTCTTGATCTTTCGCAACGATTCCATAAGATCCAGTCTCTTCTTTTTTTACTTGTTGGGTAGCGATACATCCTCTAATATCACTACCTTCAACAGATTTAACCATCTGTTTTAGAACTCCTGTGCCGCAGTCATGATTATAAATAAGATCATCAGGTAATATAACTGCAAAATCTTCAATACCTACAAGAGGCTTTGCACATAATACTGCATGGCCTAACCCTAATGCTTCTGGCTGACGCACAAAGAAAAAACTTACATCTTTAGGAATAATGTTTTTTACCATATCCAGCAATTCATATTTTTGCTTTTTCTCAAGTGAATGTTCTAATTCAAAGTTTCTATCAAAGTGGTCTTCTAAAGACTTTTTATTAGAGCTTGTAACAAATATTATTTCTTTACAACCGGCTTCTATAGCTTCTTCTACAGCATATTGAATTAACGGTTTATCAACAACGGTTAACATTTCTTTAGGACATGATTTTGTAGCAGGTAAAAATCTAGTGCCCCACCCTGCAACAGGAAAAACTGCTTTTCTAATTTTCATAAAAACCTTATATATTAACTTTCAATAAGCTTACAAAATAAATTAATATTTATATTATAATCTTTATATGCCATATTCTTCAATTTATTTGCATATCTTTTTAAATCATTTGATCTCTTGACATAAAGATCGACCATTATTTCGTTATCAAAATAGTATATAGAGCTTCTTTTAGATAAAATTACATCTGTATCCAAGTTATTTTTAGTAAGAAACTCTGATATAGCATCTAAAATATCTTGCCTTGATGGTTCAAAATTTTCTAATTTTATTACACCATCTTCATGATTTGTAACATCTATATGCACTGTTATATCTTTGATATTTTCAATATTATGATAAATATTACTCTTAACAATTTCTGCTATATAATGACCTTCAGAAGCTGTACTAAACTTATTAACTAAAACATGAACATCCAGGACAATCTTACCAGCCATTTTTCTTGTTCTAAGATAGTGAAAATCTTCAACCCCTTCAGTATTTGAAATTATTGTTTTGATATTGTTGTGTGTATCATTATCTACACCTTCATCAATAAGTTCAGCAACTGCAGAATATCCCCATTTGATACCCATTTTTACGATCATATAACAAACAACAAAAGCAGCGAGAGCATCCATCCAAACAAAGCCTAAAAAGGCTCCAGCCAAACCAAATAATACAACCACAGAAGACCACATATCTGAACGACTATGCCATGCATTCGCTCTTAGCATATCTGAATCAATTTGTTTAGCAGCTCTCATGGTATATTGATAGATAAATTCATTACCAACTATTGAAAAAATAGCTGCAAAAACTGTAAATTTATCAGGAGTCACATAATCACCACTAATTAGGTCTCCTAAAGAATGATAAACAATCATAAAGCCTACAACTATAAGTAGGCATGACAACACAAGAGTTGCTAATGTTTCAAGTCTCTCATGGCCATAAGGATGATTATGATCTTCTCCTTTATTGGCATATTTAGCAGCGAATAAAACCATACAATCACTTAACAGATCTGAAAAGGAATGAATACCATCTGCAAATAAAGCAGGTGAGCGACCAACTATCCCAACTATTGTCTTAGACACTGCAAGTAATGCATTTACAAACATACCTACAATAGTCACTTTCTTTGTAATCTTATATCTATTGTCTGACATATAAATCCTCTTCTTATGTGTATAAGAATATTTTTAGAGATAATAATAGTTAGTAATCATAAAGTCTAGATTTATTAATCTTTCAACATAATTTAATTTTAATAGAAAAAATACTATAGATTTACTCATAGTTGAGTGAGAATATTATTGATTTAAATTGAGAGTTTATTAAAGGTACTAGTTACAATAAATAGAGCTATTTACAAAAACTTTAAATATATAAGTTTTTTAGTAAAAATAATCTTGCAAAGCGAATAAATGCTTGTATAATATACTCCATCAGTTCGGAGAAATGGCTGAGTGGTCGAAAGCGGCGGTCTTGAAAACCGTTGACTGTAACAGGTCCGGGGGTTCGAATCCCTCTTTCTCCGCCATATATTAAAGCTCTTAGAAATAAGGGCTTTTTTTTTAAATTCACTCTCATTCTAATATATTTTTTCATACATATAGAAATAAAGGTTATACTAGATAAAAGAGTCTATTTAATTGTGTGATAATGGATCAACAAATATTTTTTGAAATAGCTATTTTTGTAGTTGCTATAATAGGTGGGAGTATTGGATCTGTAATTGGTTTAGGTGGTGCTCTTATTATAACTCCCCTACTCTCTACAGTTCTAGGTGTATCTATTCATCATGCAATAGGAGCATCTTTAGTTGCTATAATTTGTACATCTACTGCAACATCTATAGTTTCACTAAAATCTCATGGCTATACTAAAGAAAAATTAGGATTATTTTTAGCATTAGCAACAGCTATAGGTTCTATCTTTGGTGCCAAAATAGCTATTATGCTTCAGTCTAAGTCCTTATTTATAATCTTTGGTGGAATACTGATACTTGTAGCTATATTAAGTTTCTTTAAAAAAGAGCCTTCTGTATCTGATGGAAATCATAAGGTATCTAAAATGGCAGATAGATTACAACTTAATGATAGTATTAATATAGATGGTATAGAAGAAAGCTATAATGTCCAAAGACCTATTCTAGGCTTTTTAGGTATGTCTGGAGCTGGATTTATTGGTGGCCTACTCGGTATTGGTGCAGGTGCTTTTAAGGTTATAGCTATGGATAACATTATGAGGATTCCATTTAAAGTTAGTGCTTCTACGAGTAATTTTATAATGGGAATCACAGCTTTTGCTGCTACGTCAACTTACTATTTTGCTGGGTATATAGATAGTTTGATAACTCTACCAGTGGCTTTAGGTACATTGCTAGGCTCTATGATTGGTTCAAAACTAATGCCACATATCCCAACAAAAGCTCTTAGAATAACGTTCTTTGTTGTAATTATCTTAGCTGCAATACAAATGTTAGTTAAAGGCTTATTCTAATTTTATTCAAAATACCCTCTTTTTCATCGCTAAAAATGTTAGAATTTCTAATTAATAAATAATTTTAATTATCTAAATTTACAATGATTAAAGTAACAAGTTTTAATGCTAACGGTATTCGTGCAGCTACACGCAAAGGTTTTTGGGAGTGGTTTACATCTCAAGATATAGATTTCTTATGTATTCAAGAGACAAAAGCTCAATTTCATCAACTTGAAGGAGATGATCAATACTTCCCAGAAGGCTATCATTATGATTTTAAAGATGCTGTTAAGAAAGGATATAGTGGTACGGCTATTTATGCCAAAAAGAAGCCTCTTAAAGTTATCAAAGAGCTAGGACTAGATTGGGCAGATGATGAAGGCCGATATATTCAATTTGATTATGAAAGCTTTAGTATTGCTAGTTTATATTTGCCAAGTGGTTCTAGTGGTGATGTACGTCAAGAGTATAAAATGCAGTTTCTTGAGAAATACAAAGAAATACTAAAAGAGCAAGTTAAATCTGGTAGAGATTTTATAGTTTGTGGTGATTTTAATATTGTGCATAAGGAAATTGATATAAAAAACTGGAAATCAAACTATGGTAAGACATCTGGAGTATTACCAGAAGAACAAGCTTGGTTAGATCATATATTTGATGATCTAGGTTGGGTTGATACTTTTAGAGTTATTAACCATGAAGCTCTACAATATACTTGGTGGTCAAATCGTGGCCAAGCTAGAGCAAAGAATGTTGGCTGGAGAATTGACTACCATATTTCAACACCTACCTTAAAAGATAAAGTAATACCAAAATCTGATTATGTTTACAAAGAAAACTGGTTCTCTGATCATGCGCCTTTAACAATTAGTTATGATTATGAGGTTTAGATGCAAAACAATATCTTTCAAAAATCAGATCTTGGAATTTTAAATGCTCAGCTTAGAAATAATTTCTATAAAAAATATCCTTACTTATGGCAAGGACTTCAGTGTAAAAAGCTTTATCATTATACAGATTTAACTGCATTTAAAAGCATATTAGAAAACAAATCATTATGGATGTCTAATCCAAAATATTTAAATGATAGTGAAGAGTTTATAGAAGGAAAAAATAAAGTTATAAAGTTTATTGAATGTTATATTTCTAGAAACAAAAAAATTAGCCCTAATTTTATAGAGATCTTAGAAGAAGTAAAAATAAAAATTGCTGAAGATAATTGTTTTGATAAAGAGTTTTTTATTAGCTCTTTTAGTACAATTAAAGATGATTTATCTCAGTGGAGAGCTTATGGAAAAGATCGTGAAGGAATATGTTTAGAGTTAGATAACTTTGGGTGTAGCCAATTCCATGCTCTAGCTAAAGTAATTTATAAAAGTAGTGAAAAATATAGGCTGATATATTATATTCATCAGAGTTCCATAAAAATAATGAAACAAATTATCATAACGATTATGTTAACTCTCTAATTGATGATTTCAGTAAATTATTTCCTGTATTTAAAAATGAAGCTTTTGAAAGTGAACATGAGGTTAGATTAATTTTTGATAGAAATAAGTTTATAAAATATGGAATACCTAATGTTAAAAGACTCTATAGAGTTAGTAACAATCTTTTATTGCCATATATTGATACATCAGACTTATTTTGGGATAAAGAACCAATAATAGATATTAAAATTTCAAAAGTTATTTTAGGTCCTACTACTAAGCATAAAGAGCTAACTAAACAAAGTATCGAAGATTTTTTGGAAGAAAATGGCTGCAACGATAGAGAAGTAGAGTTCTCAAAACTACATTATAGATAATTATCATGACAAATACTTATATATTCTCAGGTCTACCAGGAGTAGGCAAAACAACTTTAGCTAAAGCTCTAGCAAAAGCTATATCGAATACAGTTTATTTTAGAATAGACACAATCGAATACTATCTAAAAAAAGAATATCCTCAAGAACTAACTAAACAAGGCTATGAAATTGCCTATTATCAAGCAAAAGAAAATCTTGAGCTCGGTAAAAGTGTAGTTATCGACTGTTGTAACCCTGTTTTAGAATCTCGAGAGTTATGGAATAAGCTATCTCAAGTAAATTCTACTAAAGTAATAAATATCGAAGTTATCTGTAGTGATAAACAAATTCATCAAAATAGAGTAAAAACTAGATATAAATCAAATCCAAATAAGTACCCTACTTGGCAAGATGTACTAGATAGAGATTATCAAGCTTGGAATCAAGATATAATACAAATTGATACAGCAGATTTTAATATAGAATACTCACTAAAAACCCTCATAGATCAAATAAAGGAGTATTAATATAACCTCAGTTCGGAATTAAAAGCATTGTAAATTAAGGGTTTAGTAGTGTTTTTAGGTTAAAATAAGCGAAAAACCGTTAAAAAACCACTAATAATGATAGATCAACTTATCTTAACCTTTTGTCGTATAGACGACTTTTGTATTATTTATCATAAAGAATTACAAAGCAAGTCAATTGATTATAAAAAGAAAAAAGTTGGTACAAAGCCAAATCTATCATTAAGCGAAATAATGACTATTTTGATTATGTATCAAGCAATTAGATATAAAGATTTTAAAACTTACTATGTAGAGTTTGGGAGTGTTGCAATCTAAGCAATAATTGGAGTAAATTTTGAAAATCTACATTTCTTGTCTAAAAAATGACTATAGC
>NZ_JBGCTX010000078.1:0-10637 GCF_041102755.1 Francisella sp. 19X1-34 | reverse complement strand
ATCTAGGAATGATTAAATTAGCTTGTACTTTTATTTGGCTTCGATGAAAATTTATTTTTGTGCACAGAGCCTAATTATATTCTAAAAGACATCTAAAGGCTATTAGTGATAGATTCTTATCAAAGCTCTAGATTATAGAGAATTATTTTGATTGACAACAATATCAAGGTTTTTGTGTTTACTTATCATCAAACACAACAGATCTATTTCTACCCTGAGATTTAGCCTGATACAAAGCCTTATCGGCAATCACTAAAGTTTGCTTGATCGATAATTGATTTTCATTAGTCGCAACACCGCAACTTACAGTATATGTAAGAATATGATCATCTATTATTAGTTTCTGTTTTTGCACCTCAATACGTATCCTTTCAGCAATATTTTTTGCACAGTCTTTATTAGTATTAGGCAAGAAAATTATAAATTCCTCTCCCCCAAATCTCACAGCCAAATCATTCTCTCGTGAATACTTCTTAATTGTATTTGCCAAAGATATAAGCACCTTGTCGCCATGTAGATGAGAAAAATCATCATTAATTTTTTTAAAATGATCAATATCTAACATTACAATTGCATATGAATCTTGCATAGTATATATCATTGTATAGTCATCAAATCCTCTACGATTAAGTAGTTGTGTCAAGGGATCTGTACGTGATATATCCAACAAAGCTAGTTCAGCATTTTTTATATCAGTCACATCTCTTTCTATGGCAGCAAAATGAGTGACTGTGTCATCTTTATTTAAATGTAATGGAAATATTGATATATCAATCCAATATGGTTTATTGTCTTTTGAATAATTAAGTATCACCTCTCTTATTCCCTCTTTTGCTTCTAGTGCATTATGAATCCTACGTAAAGCTTGTCTATCTGTTGCCTCTCCTTGTAACATCCTAGGAGTATTACCAATAAGCTCTTCTATATCATACCCAGAAATTCTCTGCATATATTTATTAGCATAGACAATCTTTGGGCCATGAGGTTTCTTAAGATTATCAGCACTAGTTATCAAAACTCCATCATATGCTTTATCTACAATCTCCCTAAATGGTAACTCATACTCTTTTGAAACATCTGTGAAAGACACTACTATTTGATCTTTATCAAAATGTAGATTTATAAGAGCCCATGTAGGAGTTTCAGTATCTGAACTCAAGATTCCGACCAACATACCATTTATAGATTTTTTAGTGCGGATAGCTATACTTACAGGATATTCACTAGGATCAAGCACTTTACCTGATGGATCAATAAGCTTCCATTGAGGGTCAAAAACATCTTTCCCAAGCATTTGCTCTTCACTTAAACGCAAAATACGTAGAGCTTCTTTATTTACATATGAAATAGATGTATCCATCTGATGTACCACAACACCAGCAGGTAAATTATCAAGAAGCTCTTTAATATTTATTTTTGCATTCATATAAAAGAACCATATTTATTTTGGTTGCCAAACAATATCAAGCTCTTTAGCAGCTTTGACATCATCTAAACGACGAGATGGCAAACTATATGGAGCTTTTTTAAGATACTCAGGATTTTCTTTTGCAATATCTCTAATTTCTACCATTGCTTGGATAAACTTCTCCATACTATCAACATTTTCAGTTTCAGTAGGCTCTATTAGCAAGCACTCTGGAACCAGTAGTGGGAAGTACATAGTAGGAGCGTGCACACCTCTATCTATCAGACATTTTGCAAAATCTGTAGCTGTCACGCCATACTTCTGTAGCTCAGGTTTTAATGTCACAATAAACTCGTGAGATGCTCTTCTATCAGAATATGCGATTGTAAAGCCTTCTTCTTTTAAACGCACCATCATATAGTTAGCGTTTAGAGTTGCTATTTCAGAAGCCTCTGTTAGGCCATTACCACCTAACATTGCACCATAAATATACGCTCTAAGCAACACACCAATATTACCATTAAATGCAGATAATCTACCAATAGTATTTGGTACATCTTTTTCTTCTAACCAGACAAATTTATCCTCTTTTTTGCCAACCATTGGTACAGGTAGAAACTCTTTTAACTTATCATTAACAGCTACTGGACCAGCACCTGGACCACCACCACCATGAGGAGTAGCAAAAGTTTTATGCAGATTCATATGTAAAACATCAAAGCCCATATCACCAGGACGTGCTTTACCCATAATTGCATTTAGATTTGCACCATCATAGTATAGTAAACCACCAGCTTCATGGACTTTCTTTGCAATTACCGCGATATTTCTTTCAAATACCCCAACAGTAGAAGGATTTGTAAGCATAATACCTGCTGTCTTTGGCCCAAGTACTTTATCTAATGCTTCAAGATCAATATCGCCACACCTCTTAGTTGGAATCTCGATAACTTTCAAACCACATACTTTTGCAGTTGCTGGGTTTGTTCCATGAGCAGCATCAGGTACGATAATCTCATTACGCTCAAAATCACCGCGTTTATGATGATAAGCTTTGATCATAGCTACACCTGCAAATTCACCTTGAGCTCCTGCCATAGGTGCAAGTGAAACACCAGTCATACCAGTTAACTCTTTGATCAAATCTTGTAGATCATATAAGCATTCTAGAGTACCTTGTGCACTTTGTGTACTTGCATATGGATGTCTCTCTAAAAAACCAGCAAGTGATGCATACTTATGCGCTGCGCGAGGATTGTACTTCATAGTACAAGAACCTAATGGATAGAAATTTGTATCTATACAAAAATTCTTACGTGATAATTGTGTATAATGCCTAACTACATCTAACTCTGCTTGCTCTGGTAAAATAGGTTTTTTAGAGCGTAGCATATCTGCTGGAATATTTGAAACATCGCCTTTTTTGCTAGGCATTACAGCTGGTGAATTTACACCTCTAGTTTTTTCAAAAATAACCATTTAATTAACCTCCTAACCTAGCTAAAACTTTTTTAGCTGCAGCAATATACTCAGCATGGTCATCTGCTGTATGAATCTCTGTAGAGCAAATCATAATAGATTTTTCCAAATCACTACTATATTCACCTAAAAAGTAACCTGCATCAATACCTTCTTTTTCCATCTCTGTTACAAAAGCTACCGCATTAACAGGTAAATCAATAACTACTTCATTAAAAAACGCTTTGTCAAACCTAATACTCACACCATCTAGCTTAGATAATTCATTTGCTAGCTTAGTAGTATTTTCATGAGATACACTAGCAACTCTTTCTAAGCCTTCAGCACCAAGCAAACTCATATAAATAGTTGCAGCAGTTACCATAAGACCCTGGTTAGTACAGATATTAGAAGTAGCTTTTGCACGGCGAATGTGCTGCTCTCTTGCTTGTAGTGTTAAACAGAAACCTTCATTTCCATCTAAATCAACTGTTCTACCAACTATACGCCCTGGCATTTGACGGATATGAGGCATCTTACAAGTCATAAAACCAAAGTATGGGCCACCTGAAGCTAGTGGCACACCCATAGGTTGACCTTCACCACAAACTATATCAGCGCCTTTATCTCCCCATTCTGCAGGTGACTTTAAAATTGCTAAAGACATTGGATTTGTCACAGCTATTGCTAAAGCTCCATGCTCATGTGCCCAATTAGTAAGACTATCAACATCTGCAATTTGACCTAAAAAGTTAGGGCTTTGGATAACTACTGCAGCATATTGAGTATCTGCAAAATCAGCTAGCTTTGCTATATCTGTTTTACCATTTTTAGAGTCTAGTTTTACAATATCTACTTCAATACCTTGATGCTTTGTAATAGTCTCTAGTACATTTAAGTATGTTGGATGTAAGGCCTCAGCTATTAGGACCTTTTGCGATTTTGCCTTTTTATTAGAGCGGATTGCCATAAGTACAGACTCTGCTAATGCAGTTGCTCCATCATACATAGATGCATTTGAAGCATCCATACCTGTTAGTCCAGCCATCATTGTTTGAAACTCGTAGATAACTTGCAAGCCACCTTGAGAAGCCTCCGCCTGATATGGAGTGTACGCTGTATAGAACTCTCCTCTAGCTACTATATCCCATATTGCTGATGGAATATAATGGCCATATGCCCCAGCTCCTATATAGTTTGTATTATGATGATTTTTATTAGCTCTTTTTCTAGCTAAATTCGCTAATTGTATCTCATTGATACCATCAGGAATTTTTAAGGTTTTTGCTCTTAATTGTAAAGGGATTTCATCAAATAACTGATCTACAGAAGATGCTCCTATAGCATCAAGCATTTTTTTAATCTGTTCTGGTTTATGTGGAATAAAAGACATATTTCCTCCATGCCTTTGAATGAAAATAATTAATCTATAATAAGTTAGTCATACTAAATATTAATCAATTTCTGAATAACTAAGGAATTTCTCCCCGGATTTTTATTTTAAAATATTAAGAAATTATTTAGTCTTCCATTACTTTTGAATAAGCATCTGCAGTTAATAGATCAGCTAACTGAGAATCATCAGAAATTTTTAGTTTAAATAACCAGCCATCTTTATATGGAGCATGATTCACCTGAGAAGGATCATCTACCAGAGACTCATTTACTTCAATAATTTCACCATCAAGTGGAGAGTATACATCAGATGCTGCTTTCACCGATTCTACAACACATGTATCATCACCTTTAGAGAACTCTTCTCCAACTTCAGGAAGCTCAACATATACCAAATCTCCAAGTAATGACTGAGCGTGCTCTGTAATACCTACTGTAACTTCATCACCTTCTACTTTTATCCACTCGTGTGATTTTGTGTATTTTAATTCATTAGGAATATTTGACATTCTTATACCTCCAGTAATTAATCAATTTAATTTTTCATTTAAAACTTGTAGTACTAATAGTTTAACTTTTATTTTTATTTTAAAACTTAGCTAAAATGATATGAATACTTTATATAATCTATATTAAAGATTTACCATTTTTAACAAATTTGGGTTTTATAATCTCAACATCTAGCTCTTTACCACGTATATTTACTTTAGGATTATTTCCTTGTTTAGGCACATATGCTAAAGCTATAGCAGTCTTTAAAGTTGGTGAGAAGCTACCACTTGTGATATAACCTTTTTCACCGTTATCTAAAATGATCTCTTGGCCAGACCTTAAGACACCTTTTGATCTAAGAACTATACCAGCCCACTTAGTATCTACTCCTTTTGCTTTTTTAGCCAATAGAGCTTTTTTACCTATAAAATTTCTATTTTCATCAGATAAATCAACGCTCCAACTAAGACCTCTATCTAAAGGTGTCGTTGAACTATCCATATCTGAACCATATAAGTGCATGCCAGCTTCTAATCTAAGAGTATCTCTAGCTCCTAAGCCTGCAGGAGTTGCTCCATGCTTTAATAGACTATTCCAAAAATCTACAGCCTGATCTGCTGGAAGCATTATCTCAAAACCATCCTCCCCAGTATAACCAGTACGTGCAAACATCCATCTACTGAAAAACTTAAAAGAGAAAGGTTTAAGATGATCTAGCTGCTCAGCAATCTCTGATGTCACTACATGCTCAACAATTTGAGCTGCTTTAGGACCTTGAACTGCTACTATAGCCAAATCTTCTTGAGGGCTTATCTCAACTGCAAAATCTTTAGCATTTTCTCTAAACCATGCTACATCAGATTCTCTATTGCCTGCATTTACAACAATTCTAAAATTCTCTGTATTAATCTTATAAGTAATTAAATCATCTACAATTCCTGCCTCATGATTTAGCATACAACCATACTGCGCTTTATTACTTACTAATTTAGCTACATCATTTGCTAAAATATGACGTAAAAATTTTTCAGCATCTCTACCTTTTATATCAACAGCAAGCATATGTGAAACATCAAATACACCGCAGTTTTCTCTAACATTATTATGCTCTTGAATCTGTGAGCCGTAGTTAATCGGCATTGACCAGCCAGAGAAATCAACCATTTTAGCATTTGCAGCGACATGTGCTTCGTAAAGAGGAGTTTTTAACATAAGAAATTACCCACTAAATTTGAACCCTAACAAAAGACACTATACATCTTTTTAGAGTCTTTTATAAGCATTTTTACTCAATTTTTTTGTGATTCTTACTCATCAAGAACTTTTATATATAACTTACCATCTTTTGCTCTCTCTGGGCCATGGATATCTGTATCAAATCCTGGTAGCATTGAACCTATTTTTTCCAACATTAATAGAAAATCTAAAATCACTTTTGACTCTGCTGTTACTCGCTCGCCTGGGAATATAACAGGTATTCCCGGTGGATATGGAAGTACCATAACAGCGCAAATATGTTCATAGATATCAGCTAATGGAACTTTTTTAACTTTACCTTTTAGTAATTTTTGAAAAGCTCTATGCGGATTTAACTTTTGCTCTGGTAACACATTAAAAGCATGGTACATCAGATTCGGTAAGTTAGCATCACGCATATATTGATGTAGCTGTTCACTAATCTCTTGTATTCTTTTACCATCATAAAACTTTGCATCTTCTGCATACAAAGTTGGTAGCATTTTTTCTACTAGAGTATTTTCATCGTACATCTGTTTAAACTTATTTAGTACAGATATAAGCCTTACAGATTTGGCTTTTGTAGTTCCCAAGCTAAATATAAACAATAAAGAATAAGGGCCAGATTTCTCAACAACGATATCATGCTCATCTAGAAACTTAGCCACAACATCCGCTGGAACACCCCAATCTTGGACATTATTATCTTTTATCCCTGGAGTTAAAATAGTTATCTTAATAGGATCTAGTGATAAAAAATCATCATCAACATTTTTAAAACCATGCCATTTATCAGCATTTCTAAGCGACCAAGTCTCTTTACTTGTAATATCATCAGGTTGCCAGACATCAAAAAACCAGCCATTAGCCTCAGATTTTAATTTAATCATTTCTCTTCTAAAATCTATAGCTAAATTAATGGTCTTATCTATAAGGTTATAACCTTGCTCACCCTCCATCATTGCTGCTGCCATCTCAGTGCTTGAAACAATTGGGTAAAATGGCGATGTTGATGTGTGCATCATATAAGCTTCATTTAAAACCTCTTCATTGTAATCACCTTTGATATGAAGCATAGATGACTGACTAAATGCTGCTAAAAGCTTATGTGTAGATTGTGTCTCAAAAATTATATGCTCAGATTTAGGCTCAATTTGCATTGCTGTTTTATGCTTATATATTGGATGAAATATTGCATAAGGAATCCATGCACTATCAAAGTGTAATTTTTTGACATCTAATTCATCATGGATTGTAGTAGTAGTATACAAAATTCCATCATAAGTGGAATTTGTAACAACTGCATACTCAGGCCACTTATTCGCAATACTACTATTTTCTACTTTACTCTGGATTGTCGCTTTTTGAAACTCACTTTTAGGAATCCCCCCAATTATGCCATAAGCATTTCTAGTTGGCTTGAGATAGATAGGATTAATATCAACCATCATCATAAGATGAGTTATAGATTTATGACAGTTTCTATCAACTAAAATAGTGTCTCCATCAGCAACACTATACATGCCAACTATCTTATTAGCCGTTGATGTGCCATTAGTTACAATAAGAGATCTTTCTGATTTAAACACTTTTGAAATATATTCTTCAGCATCTTTATGCGCTTCTGAATGATCTAGTAAACTGCCAAGCTCTTTCATTGATATTGATAGATCAGTTTTAAAAATATTCTCACCATAAAAGTCATAAAACAAAGCACCTACCGGAGATCTTTGAAAACCATATCCACCTTGATGTCCTGGTGTACAAAATGCTGAATTAAAATCTCTTGAATATTTAAATAACTCATAAGTTAATGGTGGTAATATATCATTAAAATAATTTGTGATAGTTTTGTGAATAAAATCCGAATCTTCACCCGCTAAAGCATCATACTGGATAAAGTTAATATTTAGATTAAAATCTCTTAAATTAAGTTTTATGCTTTGACTATAATCAGAAGCTACAAATATAGGTAGCTTCGTATTTAAATGCGCAATATTATGAAAAGCTTCGATATTAAAGCTTGCTCTATCTAAGACAATGCAACATATCCTAGAGTTCTCCTCAAGAATTTCAACAACCTCTGACATATCATCTATAACCAAGGTATTATAATGATAGCTTTTAATATCTCTTTCGATTTTTAGGAGAAACTTTTCTTTATATGATTTTAAAGAATCATTGTAAACAAACACCACTGTTTTCATAGTTTATGCAACCCATAAGAATATAACTATCTAATAATGCAGTATACTAAAAGTCAGTAAATTAGAAATGATTTTTTATATTAAAGAAAGAAAAAATGAAGTTAATTAGAGTTTTCAACTAACTCTATCTCGCCATCAACTAACCTATAGATTTTATTCATTCGCTTAGCTAGTTCTTCATCATGTGTCACAATTACAAAACTAGTACCAAAATCATCACTTAGCTGTTGCATTAATTGAAAAACACTCTCAGATCTTTGACTATCTAAATTACCAGTTGGTTCATCAGCTAGAATACAATTTGGGTTAGTTACTAGTGCTCTAGCTATTGCTACTCTTTGACGCTCACCACCTGAAAGCTCAGCCGGTTTATGGTTAGCGCGATGATCTAAACCAACTTTCTCAAGAATTTCTTTAGCACGCTTTATAGAATCTTTTTTACTATACTTTTTAGTAATGGCTAAAGGAATCATAACATTCTCAATAGCAGTAAACTCAGGTAAAAGATGATGCAACTGATATATAAAGCCCAAATGCTTATTACGCATAATCGCTCTTTTGTTTACCGACTGGTTATCAAACCTCTCACCCATTAAATACACTTCACCAGAGTTACACTTATCTAACCCTCCTAGCACATTTAATAAAGTAGTTTTACCAGAGCCTGATAGACCTAATATAGCAACTTTTTCACCCTTTTTAATTTCAAGGTTAATATCTTTAAGAATAGCTATATCACTCTTAAATTCAGTATATTTCTTTGAAACATTATTACAGCTTAAAATAATATCACTCATATCTTAGAGCCTCTACTGGTTGAACTCTTGAAGCGCTCCAAGCTGGATACAGTGTCGCTAAGAAGCTTAAAAACATTGATACTAAAGTTACCTTAACAACATCAGAGAACATCAAGTCTGATGGGATATAATCAATAAGATAAACACTTGCACTTAAGAACTGTCTACCTGTAACATGCTGAATAAAATTAACAATCTCTGTAGCATAAGTTGATAAGATCACCCCTAGAATTACCCCAATAATTGTACCTATCAAACCAATTATAAAGCCTTGATATATAAATACTGTGATAATTTGGCGAGAGGACATTCCCATAGTTCTTAAAATAGCGATATCGCTACGTTTATCTGTAACCACCATTACCAAAGATGATAATAAGTTAAATATTGCTACTGTTATTATCAATAGCAATATAAAGAACATCATAGTTTTTTCCATTTTAAGTGCATCAAAGAATGATTTATTCTCATCTGTCCAATCACGAGTAAAGTAATAAGATGAAAGACCTCCATCATTTAATTTGTTTTTAATAACAGGAGCATCATAAATATTTTTTGTACCAAGCTGTAACGATGTAACAGCATTACCAGTCTCAAAAACCTTCTGTGCATCTTTGATATTAATCATTGCATAATAGGCATCATACTGATAGCTTACAGAGAAAATTCCAGTCACGGTAAATTGTTTAATTCGCGGAATCATGCCTGCAGGAGTCAAACTAACTTTTGGTACTATAAGTGTAACTTTATCACCCACAGATACACCTAGATTACCTGCCAAGACACTACCTAGAACTATGTTATAACCCTTGCCATCATCCAAAGATGATAAGCTTCCATCAACAATATGCTTCTTAATAGGTAATACTTTAGTTTGATACTTTGGTTCTATACCTTGTATTTGCACAAATGCAGTTGTACTACCACCAGTATTTGCACTAAGTAACCCTTGAGACTCTACTATAGGGGCTGCTGAGGTAACTTTAGGGTTATTTGCCAATATTTTTTTTGAAAGTGATTGCCAGTCATCAAGTTTACCGCCCATTTCATAAACTTTTAACGGCGGTACCATCATTAATATTCTACTTTTAATCTGTTGGTCAAAACCATTCATAACAGACATCACGGTGATTAAGACTGCAACACCTAAAGATATACCAAGAAAAGATATTGCTGAAATAATAGATATGAATCTATTACGCTTTTTTGCACGAATATATCTTAGGCCAATAAATAAAGGTAAACTTCTAAACATTTAATTTCTTAATAAGAAAAATTGTATTATAGGATAACATATTAGGTTCTGAAAAACATTTCAAAAATATTTACCAAACTTTACTTCTCCAAACTTTTAGAGTTTATCAAAAATTAATTGTCCTTGTTAATTTTACCTAATTGTTATAACTCTATCTTGCTCTATAATTAAACAAGATCATCTTACATTGAAAATAGGAGGCAAAATGGAAGGTTTATTTAAATCTCGGTTTAATTACATTTGCATCTATTTAGGAGGATTAGTTATAGCTTATACAAGTATAACGTTACTAGTCCTGAAAACCGTGTTCTAAATAACCTCAGTTCGATAATTACTTCATGTCTAAATATTTATAATTATTGATTTTAATTGGAGAAATAATAAACTGA
>NZ_JBGCTX010000077.1:0-10722 GCF_041102755.1 Francisella sp. 19X1-34 | reverse complement strand
AGTAGTGGATTTCTTTATGCTAAATAATGGTAAAAAATTCTAAAATAGGCACCATTTTTTTCAATTAGCTCTAAAATTTTAGGGATAATTAAATTAGTTATTATTATCAATATGTATGATATTGTTATAAATAATACAAATGGAGAGAATAGTAATCCATTGATAGAAATTACAATCATATAAAACTCCTTGTTAAAAAGGTATTTTGATTAGTAGGTAAACGGTAATCGGGTAAAAGCTTTAATTGTCTGAATACAATGATACCTTGCATCATTATGTGATACAATGAGTGTTTGCAAAATATAGGATATATTTAACTCCAAAGTTAGAAAATTTTATAAGCAATATAAGTTCTAAATAGATTTTATTAAACTTCTAAGAGCAAATTTAATATCTTTTTCAGAAGAGTTATTATTTTCTCTATTCTTATAAACGCAAAGAATTTTTTTTATAATTTTTGCATTGTATTGTTTTTTAGTTATCTCTTTTTGTCTTAGTTTTTTTCTATCTTTAATGATTGAAAGAATAGCTAAATTACGACTTATTTTATATGGATATTGAGGACATAGCTTGAATCCAAGCCATAATACAAGACATCCAAATAAAGCACTTAAACCTGAGCTTAATAGTTTAGAAACTTCAAAAGTCATATGATTGCTTGGTTGTATTAGGCATATCCAACCAAAGATAAAACCTATGCCGTATGGTTGGAGTTTTGGAATACTTAACATCATTATAGGTATGAATAAGGTCAGTATAGTGATCAGCATAAATAGTTCAAAATATCCAACGACTTGAGCTAGTAGGTTTAGTGTGATAATGATTGAAAAAGGAATAGATATAATCATACCTCTAATTGTTTTTCTCACAAACTCGGCGGTATCTGGCATATGAACAAATATCTGTGAAAAAACTACAGGAATTATTATCATAAGTAGTAGTGTTTGGGAATTACTTTGAGTATTTAGCCATACAAAAGATAAAAATAAAAATATACAAATAGTCCTAGAAATATTTACTATGCTTACCATATTGTTTGCATAGTTTTTAAAATGATGGAATGTATTATCTGAAAATGTTTCAAACTCTTGATTATTTATTTTTTGATAATTATCGATTACAGTATTAAATTTTTTTACTAGCTTATTTATTAGAGTATAGTTAGAGTTATAAATAATTTTCTGCTTATGATCAGTAGCATCTAATTGATTATAAATTTCATATAAATCTTTTTTTATAGACTCTTTGGAGTTGTTTTTTATAGTTTGTTTTCTTAGGTAATGTGCAGATTGGATTAATTCTATGATACTATTTAAAAATCTACAATATGTACTAGTTTTATTATTTTCAAATCTGTTTGCTGTTAAATCGTTATCTAAAGCTATAAGGCTATCAAGAATTTTTTCCACTTGTTTGTTATATTTTTCATTATTGCGAAAATCTTGAGCTGAAAAGATTTCTCTAGTATATTTAATTACTAAATCAAATGAGTCTGCTACTTTTTTTTTGACAGTATCCTCTATTCTTATAGGAAAAATATAGTAATTTACAAAGCATGAACTTAAAGCTCCCACTATTATTGCTGAAATTCTAGAAAAGCCTGTGTGGAAAATCACTTGTTCAGTAGTTATCGATGGATTAGCTATGCTATAAAGAACTATTATTGTACAAGTCACATTAGTTAGAGTTACACCGTAAGTAAAATTTGAATGAGAATCTTTTACAGAAAAATACATTGTGATCGTTATTATCATACATAATGAAAATATTGCTAAAGGTGGATATGGTAAGAATAGGCTAATAATAATAAATCCTATTACTATACCTACGATTGTTGATAATATTAAAAAAAGACTTTTTTCGATAATAAATCCTGCTTCAGGTCTAAGTGCTAAGAAAATAGCAATAATCATAGCCCATATAGGTTTATCAAGACCTATACTCATAGATATATAAAGAGCTAAAGTTATTGAAATGAAAGCTTTAAAAGTATATATCAAATTTTTCTTAGTAAAAACTTCTCCTATCATAGTATTTTTACATTAGCATTCATACCTGCTACTAAATCTATATCTTTAGGTATTACATCAAGAGATATATTTACGGGTATTCTTTTTGATAGTCTTACCCAATCATAAGTTTCTTGCACTTTAGGCAATAACTCACTATTTAAACTTGTGTTATTATCTGCTATAGCTTTGCCAATGCCTATTACATGTCCATATAGAGGTTTACCTCCACTCATCAATTCAATTTTAGCCTTTTCACCTATTTTTATATTAGGAATCTTAGTTTCTACAAAATAACCAGTAACATAAAAAGAATTCTTTTTAACTATAGCCATAATAGGCTTTCCTGAATTGACAAAGTTACCTTGCCTTAGGCTTAGATTGTTAATAGTTCCACTAACTGGTGCATAAATTCTAGTTCTCTTTAGATTTATTTCAGCAGTCAAAAAATCAGCTTTTGCTTTTTCTAAAGCAGCTTTTTTGAGTTTAACAGCCATTAGGTAGTCATCTAGTTTTTCTCTACTTATTGATCCAGTTTTACCTAGTTTCTCTCTTCTACCATATTGCTGTTGTGCAAGTTTTAGCTCTAGCGTTGCATGATCTACTAGCGCTTCTTTTTCTTTAAAATCTGCGACATACCTTTCATCGTCAATAGAAAATATTGGATCTCCTTTTTTTACTTGCTGGATATCATTTACATAGACTTTTGTCACAAATCCAGATACATCAGGAGCTACTGTGATAATTTTAGCTCTAATCCTAGCATCTCTAGTCCATGGAGAGTAAAAATAATATTGCCATATTGAATATATTGAAAGTAGGGCTAGTGCTATAATAATTGCACTAAGTAAAGACTTAGTTTTTTTATTTGGCATTTTAATTTTAACCTTCTAATAAAAATATAATTAAACCTAAATAACATATAAATAGTAATAAATTTATCCAAGATAGTTTTAAGTTAGTGTAGTAGCATAATACTTTTGAAATTGTTAAATTAGATATAACTATTAGTATACAGGCAAATAATATATATAAAACAATCGGAGAGATTAGTAAGCCATCAATAGAAATTATAATCATTTTAAACTCCTCATTATACATTTCATAACCTAATGATACAGTGTATTGCTAAATGGTGCAATATTGTTTTGGAAATTTCTAATCAAAAAAGCTAAAATTGTCTACAGTTTGTATTTTTAAAGTTAGTTATGAGTGAAAGTAAAAAAATCCAGGTAATAAGTAGAGCAGTTAAGGTATTAAAGAGTATAAGTAATGCACCTGGTGGTATGAGTCTAGGTGATATTGCAAAAGAAGTTGACTTACCAAGATCTACTGTACAAAGAATAGTTGCTGCTCTTGAAGTAGAAGGATTTACTAGAAGTGAAGGTGCTGGACAAATTTTACTTGGAGCAGGGATTTTTAAATTAGCTTCATCATCATATGCTGATATTGTTTCTTTAACACAAAATTTATTGCGTAAACTTAGTGAAAAGACTCGAGAGACAGTTGTATTGACACAATCAAATAATACGGATTTGATTGTCATGCACAGGTTTATAGCAAATAGTGAACTACAAGTTATCCCAAGAATTGGTGCTCTTGATAAGCCTATTTATAACACTGCTCCAGGTAGGGCTCTCTTATCTTTATATACAGATGATCAAATTATTGAACTTTTAGGTCAAAAGATTGCAAGTAATAAAGAGTTATTTGCTAGAATTGCGAAAATAAGAGTAGATGGTGTTGAATATGATGATAGTAAAACTATGGAAGGTATAGTAAGTATAGCTACTGCAATAAACACTTTTTTAGGAAGTTTTGGTATTTCTATCCTTGCACCCCAGCATCGCTTTGCAGAGAATAAGAGTTTTTATATTCAAGAGTTGGTAAAAGTCAGAGAGATAATTTTTTCAGATGTTGGCATAAAAAAGACTAATTAGGTAATTAGACCAACAAATATTTTAAAATAGTAGTTTTATTATATTTTCATAAATATAGGCAAGAAAAATTTTTAAAGTGAAAGAATTAAATTTTATTGCTGTAACATCCTTGATAATAGTTATCATTTGCATATAATTTCCGGATGTTTGTTAAAATTTCATTTATATGAAAAAAATAATAATTCCAGTATCTATAATTATCATTATTGCAATTATAGTTATTGTTCTTGGAGCGTTAAGTACTACAACTAAAAAGTCAGATCATTCAATAGTTAATAAATCTTCTAAATCATTATATGATCGTCAGGCTGAAAAAATCTGTTCGATGCTAGAGCAGGCAAGTGAGCTTTATAAAAACAATAATAGTGCTAAAGCTGTAAAAGTTTCTGATAGTGCTTATTGGGATGTTTATGACAATATTATGGAAATTAAATATAGATCATATACATCTCCAGCAGATATTTTTAGTATAGAAAATTCATTTCATGGTTATTCTGATATGCTCAAGCAGCCAGTTTCTAAAGCCCAACTTGCAAGGATAAATAAAGCTCGAGCAAATATTTGTAAAGAGTTAGACAAAGAAGCAAAAATTCTTAATAAGCAATCTTAAGGAACTGTTATGAGTGATTTTTTAGCAGCACTTTCATCTTCATTTTGGATTATACCTAGAGAAGGTTCTGAAGCCCTTATAATTATTACTATGATATGTTCTGCACTTAGAGAAGTTGATAGAACAAAAGAGATATCATGCGTATACAAAAACTGTATAGCTGCTTTGGTGATAGGCATAATTTTAGCAGTTGTATGTGTGTTTTTCCATAATGCAGTATTAGGTAGAGCTCGTGAAATGAGTGAAGCTATTGCTAGTTTGATAGCATTAGCAATGCTTTTGTATGTTAACTTTACTGCATTTCAAGGTTTAAAATCTTTAGCAACTTTAAGTTTATTTAGCATAGGTTTTCTTAGCTTTATAAGTGTTTTTCGTGAAATTATAGAAACTATTTTGTTTTATTTTGCACTATTTTCTGGCTCTTCAATGCAACAGTTAGGAACTTTTGCAGGGTTAATTCTAGGAATAGTCCTTCTTTCTTTAATTATATATGTATATTTCACAGCTACAGCACAATGGAAGATACTAAATCGTTTTATGTTTAATGTAACTCCATTTTTTATATTTCTATTAGCTCTAATGTGTATTGGGAATGCTATAAATGCTTTCCAAGAAGCTGGGGTTTTAGGTTTTCATAATGTTAGTTGGATGTTTAATAGTGATTACTTCCATATTCAGTCAAGTCAGGAATATTTAATAGCTATCGTTACATTTTTAATGTCAACAGGGTTACTGTTTTTGAAACAATTTTATAGAGCAATAGATTTGTTAAAAGAATATGTGAAGCAAAATAGTTTAAATAGATAGTATGGAAGTCAAAATTAAAGAATCAGATATTAAAATATTAGATAGTTCTAGTAATAAAAGAATATTTATATTTGATAAATTTTTTGAGAAATTTCATCGTTATTTCTTTTGCATACAGCTTTTTATGCTACTAGCTTTTTTATTTTTGATAATAGCTCCTGTATGCTCAAAGAATCCTAAATCTACAGATACAATATTTACAAATGTAATTTTGCTTAGTCAGTTTCTCTTTTGGGGTGTTTGGTATGGGGCGTGTTTACTATCTGTTATACCATTTGGTAGGTTATGGTGTGGTATGTTATGTCCTTTAGGAGCATTTACACAATGGGCTGGCAAATTTGGTCTTAAAAGAAAGATACCTAAGTGGATGAAGAGTGAGTTTTGGCTAGTACTTATGTTTACTGTTATTACAGTAATGGGTCAAACTCTAGATGTAAGAGATGATCCTTGGGGTATGATAAAGCTATTTGGGTTTATATTTTTGTTGGCTGTTATTATTGGGTTAGTATATAGTCAAAATGGTGGTAGGCCATGGTGTCGTTACTTTTGTCCTATAGGAAAAATACTTGGTGTAATATCTCGTCTAAGCTTTGTTCAAATATCACCAAATAGAGGGGTTAAAACTTTACCAAATAATAAAGACTATTTTGTCCAAGGACGTTTATGTCCAACAGATTATAATTTACCTTATAAGATTTCAACAAATAACTGCATTACATGTGGTAAATGTGTTACTACTCAAAAAAAAGCAGGATTAGGAAATTATTTTAGATCTCCAGGTGTTGAGCTAACAAAAGTTTTAGATCGAGATCCAAATTGGAGTGAAGTTGCATTTATTTTGCTAGCTCCAGGGCTGGCAGCTGGAGGATTCTTATGGTTAATCTTACATCAGTATCAACTATTCAGAGATGATATTGCAACTTATTTAATAAACCATAATATTATGTGGCCATTTAATTCTGCACCATGGTTACTATCTTCTCAGACTTGGAATCAGAATTTTAATTGGTTAGATATATTTACTATTAGTATTTATATGTTGTTATATGGCTTTATTACAGCATTAATTTCTGGAATATTGATAGCTATAGCCTCATTTATAGCTAGATCGCCTTCTGAAAGAAGTTTTAAAAGAGTTTTCTATCTGTTTACCTATCAATTTACACCTGTGGCGATGCTGACCATAGTTATCGGCTTATGTGGTAAATTCTTTGAAGTTATGCAGGCGGATTTTGGTATGTTGCAATCAACTTCAGACTTTATTAAAGCAACTTTATTTATGCTAAGTATCATCTGGAGTATTTTACTTTTATATAAAGCTATAAAAAAAGTGCTAAATCTGAATTTGGTTAAAACTACTATTGTTGCTGGATTATTGATCATAAATCTTGTGCTCATATCATTTATTTGGAGGCCAGCAATATTCAATAAAGCATATATCTCAGATGTAGAAAAAATAAGACAACATATTGTTGTCCCAGAATAAATAAAACAAGGAGAATTAAATGAATAAAAAATTATTGTTATCAGTAGCTGCTATTGCAGCATTTGGAGGAACTGCATATGCAGATCATCCGATTGCAGCACCTAAAATATATCAACACAAAGTAGAAACAGCTCTAATATGGGTTGAACCTGTAACTATGGCTCCAATGCCAACAATGAAGAAAAACTTTAAACCAACAATCCATAATGAGATTGATCAACATGCTATCAAAGGAGATAAAATGGGTTTTGGAGCCGGTGGGTGGATTCCTGACTGTGAAATAGCATGTACAATTAGCAAAGAACATTCTGATTGGAGAATAGTTTTCTCTATGATGAGTATGGTTGCTAATGATGGGCCTCATTATGGTAGAAATGTACAGTTAGATGGTCCAGGCAAATATGATGAAACTTGTGAGATTGATCCACCAGATTGGAGAGGGTTCTATCGTCATACTGACAAACAAACAGGAACAGGACCTTTCTTTAGACCATATACTATACATGGTTCATTTGTGTTCACAGGTACTGGTAAAGCTGGCGGATACTAATACGCTTTTTCACGACGAATACTTACTTATCTTAATAATACTTATTTTACTCACAATATTATCATTAATCTCAAGTTAACATAATGATAAAAAATATTCACTTTAAGTTATTGACATAATCGCTTATGATATAGTCTATAAGAGTTTATATATCTCTTTTTTTAAAAAAGAGATTTTAAAATAATAATATTTAGGGGTAAATTATGGGCCTATTTGATTTAAAGGGTAAAACAGCTTTAATTATGGGAGGAAGTTCTGGGATAGGTCGTACTATAGCAGAAGCTTTTTGTGAATACGGAGCTAATATTGCTATAGCTTCAAACGATTTTGTTGCTTTAGAACAAACAAAGAAAGATTTTGAAGCTAAGTTCGGGGTTAATATATTGATAGATTATTTTGACGCAACATCTTGTGAAAGTATTAATAATTTAGAATTGAGAATAGAAAAGCATTTTAAAGGATCCTTAAACATTCTTGTTCATTCTGTTGGGATTGTAAAACGTACTTGTATAGATACTTTATCTCTTAATGCATTGAATGAAATTATGAATATAGATACAAACTCAGCATTTATTGCTACAAAAATTTTTCATCCGCTGCTTAAAAAAGCTGATTTTGGTAGAGTAATCTTTATTTCAAGTTACTTTGCCTCCCATTTTTCGGAAGGAAGAGTTGCATATTCTATGAGTAAAGCTGCTATGAATGCACTTATGAAAACAGTAGCAATAGAACTAAGTAGAGAAAATATTACAGCTAATAGTATATCTCCTGGTGGTTTTTTAACTGATATAAATAAGGACATCTTAACCAATCCTGAAATACTATCAAAAATTAAAAGCTCAATACCAATGAAGAGAATAGGTAGATTAGAGGAGATTAAGACTACAGCTTTATATTTAGCATCACAGTATAGTAGCTATACAACAGGCCAAGATATCTTACTAGATGGTGGTATGGGATTAACATAAATTTTTTTCAACTATATAATTCTCCAAACTTATTTTGATTTGATCAAATTTGAATTGCTTGAAACTTTCATGAATGTAAGTAAAGGTTACATTTTATGTGAATTTTATTCTTATCTAAATGTTTGAAACATAAATAATAAAAGCATATTCTTGAATCTAGATGTTATTTTTTACTTACATTGTAATAGGGACTTAAAAATGACATCCAGCTACAAAAAATAAGATAAATCAGTAAAAGGAGATTATCATGGGTAAATATAATGAATATCATAAGAATCCAGCAGATTATGTTTTTTTGAATGTTTTTACAAGCAATTGGGGAACTCTTAAAAAAGAATATAATGAATTTATTGCTGATAATAATTTTAATTTTGAAAGGGCTCAGCTTTTCATGACTCCTAGAAGTAATACTTTAAAAGCTAAAAAAGGATCTATATATAGTGCTTTTACTTTATATTGTCAAGGTTTACCTATGCATGAATTTATTAAAGAGTTTAGATTACAGTGGCCAGATATTAGTAATGATGAAATTGAAGAAACCTTAGAGTATTTAGAAAAAAACCATTTCCATGAAACTCGTAAAATTATTAAACAAGCAGAAGAGGCTTCTGATGGATGTTTAAGAAATGTACTTTTTTCTGTGCTAAAACCAGGAACTGATATTAAGCTGCATGTTAATTGGAATCCTCATATGTACCGAGGCTATTTAGGTCTTCAAGTTCCAGAAGGTGATATTGCAATGAAAATTTGTGGAGAACATCTAAAGTGGCATAATGGTGAGATGCTTGTTCTTGATCATTCTCTACCTCATTGCCCATACAATCGTACGGAAGAGCCAAGAATTGCATTGGTAATAGATTTCTTAAAGCCTGATATGGATAGACAAGAAATGTTAGACCTTGAGAAAAAACTAATGAATGAGCGTATGCAAGATAATCCTTTAGGTCTAGGTATATTTACTACAGAAGATAAGGTTAGTGATGATGTCTTTATAAAATATGGATTAGAGCATCAGTTAACTTGGGATTCTGGAATGGTATAAATCTCTTCCAAAAATTTCTATATTTATATAATTCTTTAACTTTATATTTATTATTTTAACAATAAAACATAAGCAGGACTTATGTTAAGAATATCTATTGTTCAAAAAGCTCCAATACTTAATGATGAAAAGCATAATTTTAATAATATACTCGAGAGTTATGTTATTAATGCTGCAAACCAAGGAGCTCAAATGGTGGTTTTTCCTGAGTATAGTAATGTACCTATTAATGAGCAGGGACTATCTTCTGTAAAAAATAGAGAAGATAGTGTCGAAATATTTAGTATTCTTGCAAAAAAATATAATTTATGGATTTGTGCAGGTATTATTTATAAAAATATAACTAAAAATAAGCTATCAAATTCTCTTTTTGCTTTTGATAATAATGGGGGTATTCAGGGAGAGTATATTAAAACTCACTTAATAGAAACTACAGATGAACCTGATTGTTTCGTTAAAGGTGATACTCCCGTTATATTAGATACTCCATGGGGTAAAATAGGGCTAGCTAGCAATATGTTATGATATACAGTTTCCGCAATTATTTAGAAACTATGCTAAAGCTGGCGTAGATGCGATTATAGTTCCTTCAACTATACGTAGTTTTAGAGTTGAAATGTGGAATATTTTGGTCAGAGCAAGGGCATATGAAAATCATATATTTATGATTGCTTGTAATTATATAGGAGAAAATCCAAATCAAGGCTGTTTACTATCTAAACGCTTTAATGAGTTGGGTGGTATGTCATGTATAATTAATCCAGAAGGCAAAGATGTTGTATTAGCTGGTTATACTGAATCTGTAATAACTGCTAATGTTGATTTAGAAATATCAGAAAGAATAAAAAAAGTATATCCATCATTAACTTCTGATAACTATTTTTAAACTTAGAGAAACAATCATAAATATTAACTTATTATTAAATAATGAGCTGTTAAAAGTATTTTAATTTATATTTAATTAATATATTTTTAATATATGGCTTATGTGTATGTAAATTAATTTGAATAAAAAAATACTATTTAGCTTATGTTTATTAATATTTGTAGATGCTATAGGAGCAGGATTAATACTTCCTATAATCCCAGAATTATTTTTAAATTCACAATATGGTTTAGTTAGATCGAATAGTTTTTTATCAAGCAATATTCTATATGGTTTATCATATATTTCTATTATCTAGATTAACAATGGGATTTTGTTCAGGAACTTATATAGTAGCTAATGCAGTAATAGCAGATTTAAGTACAAGTGTTAAATCAAAGATGAATAACTTTAGATGGCCAATGTTATCCTCTATAGCTGGATT